>SBFS01000297.1 GCA_006227825.1 Burkholderiales bacterium
TCCAGGCACCGACCCTGTGGTCCAGGCCCAGCACGAACTGCGACGGATTGACCGAGTTCAGGGGCTGGCCCGTCACGGTGTCGCGACCCTGTGTCCTGCCGAACGCATAGCGCAGGTCGGTGGAGGCGGCGATCGGCCATTTGCCCTTGAACTCCAGGCCACTGAGGTTGACGCGGGAGCGGTTGACCGACTGGAACAGCGTCGGTGAGGCCGCCGTCCCCTCGCCCCCGACGTTCACCAGGTCGTCGATGAAATCCCGGTAACGCCCGGCGAAGGCCACCACCTCCCAGGAAGCGCCGTTGCGCCCGCCGCGCACGCCCAGCTCGAGCGTGCGGCTGCGCTCGGGGCGCAGGTCGGGGTTGGGAATGGCGCGGTACGGTGCAAAGCCGGTCGGGTTCTCGAAGAACAGGTTGACCTGATTGGCAGCCGGCGCCCTGAAGCCCGCGGCCAGGTTGCCGAACACGCTCCAGTCCGCGGCCGGGCGGAAGATCAGGCCCAGCTTGGGAGAGACGGCACCGTCGGACAGCGGCGTGGAAGCCAGCGGATAGAGCGGGTCGGATTCTGGCCGCAGGCGGAAGCGGTCGTAGCGCAGGGCCGGAATCAGCGACCAGCGCTCGCCCACGAACTCGGCCTGCGCGAACAGCGCCAACGTGGTCTCGGTGGTCGGGGGGAAACGCTTGAGCGGGTAAGTCTCGAAGGAAGGTGGAGCGATGCCGGTGACCAGGTTGTCGAAAGAGGTGCGGGTGAAGTCCAGGCCGTAGGTCCACTTGCTGGCCACGTTGTCCGACACACGGCCTGAGCGCTGCGCCTGCAGGACCGCCTGCCACAGCCGCTCTTCGTAGGTGACGTCGCGCACGCGCAGGTTGGGCGTTGCCGTGCGCAGTTCGGTCGCCACCTCCCGGCCATCGGCAGCCTGCCAGGCCACCACTGCGCGCACCTCGTCCGCCCAGCCGGAATCGGGCTTCCAGCGCCCGTCCCAGCTCAGGCGGGTGCGCACGACATCGGTCGTGCCGTCCAGATCCAGCGTGCCTGTGCCGCTCGGGGAGCGACCGGACAGCGCCTCGACCTCGCTGTCCTTTTCCACGCGCTCCAGCGTCAGGCGGTGACTCTGGCCACCGCCCGGGCTGAGGATGACCTTGCCCATCAGCGAGAGGTCCCGGTCACGCTGGGGGTTGGGTGCCGTGCGGGTGCTGTCCGGTACATCGATGGCGCCCATGTTGTCCAGTTCACGGGCCTTCCCCGCCTGCACGCTGGCCAGCCACTGCACCTGCTCGCCCGGCACGCCGGCCAGCGTCACACCCGCGCCCAGACCTTCGGCCTCCCCGTCGAAGCGCAGCCCCGCCCGGCCACCGAAGACCTGCCCCTCCCGGAGCAATTCCCGGGGTTCGGTGGTGAACATGGCCACCATGCCCGCCAGTCCATCCGAACCGTAGAGTGCCGAACTGGCCCCGCGCAGGATCTCCACCCGGGAGACCAGGCCAAGGTCGTAGTAATCGCGGCCAAAGGCGGCAGAGCCGAACACCCCGCTGTTCAGGGCACGGGGCATCCGCACCCCGTCGACTGTCAGCAGGACACGGTTGCCCTCCAGACCGCGGATGTTGAAGCCCGCGTTGCCGTCACGCCCCGTGGAACCCATGACGGCACCGAAGCGCTGCGGGGCGCGCCGCACGCTCACGTTGGGCAGGTCCCGGGAGAGGTCGCGGATGTCCTGCACCCTGGCCGGATCGAGGGCGTCGCCCTGGATCAGGTCGATCGTGGCCGGCACCTCGTCCGGCCGCCGCTCGCTGCGCGCACCGGTGACCACCACCTGGGGCAGCTCGCCGGCCGCGGCGAAGGCCACCGACTCCGCATCCGGGTCAGGAAAGGGCTGGGCATGGGCCGACAGGACGCCGGCGGCGAGCAGGGCCAGGCAGACAGGGCGCAGAAGCAGCGGCGCCGGGGTGGCCGCGGACAGGAACGCAAGAGACGGAACGGACATGGCAGATCAGTCGGAGGTGAAGTGGCAGATGCACCTCGCTGGCTGATCTCCCGCCGGCAGTCGTTGCGACGCCGGGGTTCGGCTGGCTGGGTCGAACCGGCATTATATACGAATGATTCTCGTTTGTGTAGAACATTCGCATTCCGCAAGACCCCAGCGGAGGACCACCCCCGCGCCAGGGCGACCCGAAACCGCGACAATGGCACCTTCTGCCGCCCTCGACACAAAGGAGCCCCCATGAAAGGCGACCCCCAGGTCATCGCACATCTGCAGGCCCAGCTCAAGAACGAGCTGACCGCCATCAACCAGTACTTCCTGCACTACCGGATGCTCAAGCACTGGGGCTTCGACAAGCTGGCCAAGAAGGAGTACGCCGAGTCCATCGGCGAGATGAAGCACGCGGACATCCTGATGGACCGCATCTTCATGCTCGACGGGCTGCCCAACCTGCAGGACCTGGGCAAGCTCAACGTCGGCGAGTCGGTGCCCGAGATCCTGCGCTGCGACCTGGCGCTCGAGCAGGGCGCGCAGAAGACCATCAAGGACGGCATGGCCCACTGCGAGAGCGTGCGCGACTATGTCTCGCGTGACCTGCTGCAAGGCATCCTGGACGACACCGAGGAGCACATCGACTTCCTCGAGACCCAGATCGAACTGGTCGAGAAGGTCGGCCTGCAGAACTACCTGCAGAGCCTGATGGGCGAGGTGGAGTGACCTCTTGCGTTCGCAAATGAAAGCAATTATCATTTGCGAACTGCAACTGCCAGAGGTTCCCATGATCGTCTGTGTCTGCCACCGGGTCAGTGACCAGCACATCGCACGCGCCGCCCGAAACGGAATGGCTTTCGACGACATCCAGCTCGAGTTCGGTGTGGCCACCCAGTGCGGCAAGTGCGAGTCGTGCGCCCGCGCCGTCTGGGCAGAATGCAGCCCCGGCCTCAACACGGCCCACATCTTCCAGACGCCGGTCACGCCGGCGTCTGGCTGTGGCGCCAGCTGCGACTGAGCCAGGCCAGCTTTTTTTTGACCATGTCACGTGTTACGAATCGTTCTCGTTTCTGTTTACGACCATATCCACATCGATGCCTGACACCCCGGTCCGGACCCCACCATGCTCACCGCCCTCACCCTCGTCGGAGGCAGCCTGGCCTTCATGCTGCTCGCCCTTTGCTGGGTCTTGCGCCGCTGAATGCGCGGCCGGCGCCCGCCCTCTTTGAGACCCGTCCCGACGCCCTACACTATGAACGCCAGTCTGGCCGCATACCCAGCCGGGTCTCCTGCCGGGCTTCCTGCCGCCTTTTCTGCCGGTTTTCCTGCGCACGATGCGCCACCGCCCTTCATGTCTGCCCGCCTCCTGATCGTCGTGGCCGTGGTCGGCTTGCATGCCCTCGGCCTCTGGGGCCTGCACAGCGGCATGCTCAGGCATGTGGGCGAAACCGTGGTGCCCGTGCGGGTGCTGGCCGACTTCGTGCCGTTGCCCCAGTTCCGGGCCGAGCCGCCCGCACCGCCGCCAGCGCCGGCGCCGCAGCCCGAACCGCCACGCGCCCGTCCGGCGCCGGTGAGGCCCCCCGCAC
>SBFS01000030.1 GCA_006227825.1 Burkholderiales bacterium
GGCGACGTCCGGGGGCGCGAGCTGGCGCAGAAGGCCGGCAACAGCATCGTGGCTCTGGACATGGCGGAAACCCAGCGCTGGAAGCGCACCGCTGCCAGCGTGGAGTCCGACTGGGTCAAGGAGATGCAGGGCAAAGGCATCGATGGCGCACGTCTGCTGGCCGAGGCCAAGGCTCTGATTGCGCAGTACGAGAAGAAGTGACCGGCAGCGCCGGCCGGCGGATTGATGAACGGGGGGCAAGGCCCCCCGTTTGATCGCTGTTTGATAAGTAGACTCAGCAAATAGGCAGAAAACTTGGGAAGCGCATGCTGTTCTGGAATAGCTGAAAGAGCACCATGCGTCTTTGCATGCCCTTGTGGAGGGTGCACAGTGGCCTGCAGGAGCCCGCGCGGAGTTCGGGTTCCCGCGCACAGGCTGGAGTTTCTTTTTGTGAAATCAATTCATCCAGGCGAAACTGTCGGTTATAGTCGCGCGGCCCGCTCGGCCGAGCAGGGTGTGCTCCGGCGCATAGGAGACAATGCCCGATCCAGCCCCAGGAGACCGGAAAGCCCATGATTGCCTTTGTTTACCGACTTGCCAACTGGACCGCCATCGTCGGTGGCGTCTTGCTGCTGGCCCTGACGCTCATGGTGGTGGTCAGCGTGGCCGGCCGGTCCATGATCGACCTTGGCCTGGGTCCGGTGCCGGGCGACTTCGAACTGGTCGAGATGGGGGTGGGCATCGCGGTGTTCTTCTTTCTGCCCTGGTGCTACGTGCGCGGCAGTCACGCCACGGTGGACCTGCTCTACATGCACATGCCGGCCTGGTGCAAGCGGGGCATCAACATCCTGAGCGACGTCCTGATGATGGCCGTGTGGCTCATCCTGACATGGCGGCTGTGGGACGGCATGCTGGAGAAGAAGGAGTACATGGAGACCACGTTCATCCTGCTGATGCCGGTGTGGTGGGCCTATGCCCTGTGTTTTGTCGGGGCGGTGGTCGGCTGCCTCTGTTATGTCGCCCGCACGCTGACGCAGCTGGGCATCTTTTCCGAGCCCGAAGGCTGGGCGGTGGACGGCAGCGCGGGGCACTGAGACATGAGCAACATCGAACTGGCCCTCTGGTCCTTCCCGGTCCTGCTGCTGCTGATCTTCGTGCGCATCCCCATCGGGCTGGCCATGCTGGTCTGCGGCCTGGGCGGCGCCTGGATGGTGTACGGCAGCCACATGCCCATCCTCAACCAGCTCAAGCAGGTCACCTACAGCACCTTCTCGAACTACTCGCTGTCGGTGATTCCGCTGTTCCTGCTGATGGGCCAGTTCGCGGCGCTGGGCGGGCTGTCCCAGGCCCTGTTCAAGGCAGCTGAGGCCTGGATCGGCCACCGCAAGGGCGGGGTGGCCATGGCCGCTGTCGGCGCCTGTGCCGGCTTCGGCGCCATCTGCGGCTCCTCGCTGGCGACCGCTGCGACCATGGGACAGGTGGCCCTGCCCGAACTCAGGCGCGCCGGCTACGCGGGCGGCATCTCCACCGCCTGCCTGGCCGCCGGCGGCACCCTGGGCATCCTGATCCCGCCTTCGGTGGTGCTGGTGATCTATGCCATCCTGACCGAGCAGAACATCGCCAAGCTGTTCCTGGCCGCCTTTGTGCCGGGCATCCTGGCCGCCCTCGGCTACATGATCGTGATCGCCATCTACGCACGGCTGAAACCACAGGATGTCGGCAGCATGCCCCCGATGCCCATGAAGGAGCGGCTGGTGGCCACGGCCAAGGTCTGGCCGGTGCTGGTGATCTTCCTGGCGGTCGTCGGCGGTATCTACGCCGGCATCTTCACCCCCACCGAAGGCGCTGCGGTCGGGGCCTTCGGCACCGGTCTGGCGGCCTGGTTCAGTGGCGGCCTGAACCGCAAGACCCTGCTCGGTGCCATCCTCGGCACGGCCGCGGCCACCGGCATGATCTACATGATCGTCCTCGGTGCGGGCGTGTACAACACCTTCCTGGCGCTGTCGCAGCTGCCTCAGGAGGCGGCCAACATCGTTGGCAGCTGGGACGTCAACCCCGTCCTGATCCTGGTGGCCATCCTGGTGCTGTACGTGATCCTGGGCTGCTTCATGGACTCGCTGTCCATGATCCTGCTGACCATTCCGGTGTTCTTCCCGATCATTTCCGTGCTCGACTTCGGCCTGCCGCCCGAGGAGCTGGCGATCTGGTTCGGCATCCTGGTGCTCATCGTGGTCGAGGTGGGCCTGATCACGCCACCGGTCGGCATGAACCTGTTCGTGATCAACTCGCTGGCGCGCGACACGCCCATCACGCACACCTACCGCGCCGTCATGCCCTTCGTCGCCAGCGACCTCATCCGCACCGCCATCCTGGTGATGTTCCCGGGCATCGTGCTGTTCGTGCTGCGGCTGTGAACGCCAGCAACGGGTCCGCACCGCGCATCGGCCTGGTCGGCTACGGCGAGGTCGGCCGCATCTTTGCCGCCGCACTGAGGTCCGCAGCCGCCTGGACCGGTGCCTGGGACCTGAAGTTCGCCCGTCCGGACCTGTGCGAACAGCCGCTGGCCCATGCGGCAGCCGACGGGGTCGTGGCCTGCGGGGGCCTGGCCGCGCTCTGTGCCGAGGCCGACCTGATCATCTCGGCCGTCACCGCCAGCAACACGCTGGCCGTGGCCGGGGCCGTGGCCGCGCACATCCGGCCCGGCTGCGCCTTCCTGGACCTCAACTCCGCCTCGCCCGGCACCAAGCAGCGGGCCGCAGCCCTGATCGATGCCGCGGGGGGGCGCTATGTCGAGGCCGGGGTCATGACCTCGGTGCCGCCCTACGGCATCCGCGTGCCGATGCTCATCGGTGGCCCGCATGCGGCCGACCTGCAGCCGGTGCTGGCCCGCCTGGGCATGGATACCCGGGTGGCCAGCGACCGGCTGGGCATCGCCTCGGCGACCAAGATGTGCCGCAGCATCCTCATCAAGGGGCTGGAGGCGCTGGTGATCGAGAGCTACACCGCGGCCCGCCACCACGGCGTCGAGGACGCCATGATCGCGACGCTGCAGGAGACCTTTCCCGGCATCGACTGGACCAGGCAGGGTGCCTATTTCTTCAGCCGGGTGGCCCTGCATGGCCGGCGGCGGGCCGAGGAGATGCGCGAGGTGGCACTGACGGTGCAGGAGGCGGGTTTCGAGCCCCTGATGGCGGCGGCCATCGCCCGCAAGCACGACTGGGTGGCCGACCAGGCGGCGGCCGGGCACTTTCGCGCGCTGGGCCCCGAGCCCGGCTGGCAGGCGTTTGCCGATGCCCTGCTGGCGGCCCGTGAGGCCGCCAACGACGCCACGGGCTGAAGGCCGCCAGCCCCGGCATGCGCGACATCCTGACCGGTCACGGGGCCGGTGCCTGCGCACGCGGGCCGGCCCCCAGCGACAGCCAGGTCTGCCGTATCAGCGCCAGCGCACTCTGGTGGGTGAGCGTGGTCGGGCGCAGCGAGCTGGTCGCCGTGCTCAGCCGGGTGCGCAACACCGGCCGGACCACCGCGCGCGTGCGGTAGGCCGACGGACGCACCGAACTGTCCACCGCGTTGCGCGAGAGCAGGGCCGCTCCCGCGCCGTCGGCCACGAGGTCCAGGATCGCCGGCACGCCGTCGATCTCCAGCGCCACCTGTGGCCGACAGCCGATGTTGGCCATCTCGGCCTCCACCAGCATGCGGATGGCGTTGGGGCGGCTCGGAATCACCAGCGGCAGGGCGGCCACCTCGGCCAGCTCCACGGGTCCCGCAGGCGGATCTTCGGCCAGGCCGGCCGGCCGCGCCTGCACCAGCAGCAGTTCCTCCTCCTCGAGTGGCGAGCTGTCGATTTCCTCGATAGGCGGGGCGTTGTACAGCACCGCCATGTCCAGCCGCCCGGTGCGCAGCCAGTCGATCATCGTCACGGACAGCCCTTCGCTGATGGACAGGCTGGCCTGCGGCAGGTGCTGCCTGAAGGCCCGTGTCAGGGGCACGGTCAGGACGCGGGCGACGCTGGGGGGCAGTCCGATGGCGACGCGGCCGGCCAGGGCGCCGCGCACCCGCCCGAGCTCCTCGCGCGCGCGCTCGACCTGGTGCAGGATGCCCCGGCCGTGTTCCAGCAGCAGCCGGCCGGCCTCGGTCGGCACGGCACCCCGGCCGTTGCGCACCAGCAGGTTCTGGCGCAGCTCGACCTCCAGCAGCCGGACCTGGCGCGACAGCGCCGGCTGGGCCACGTCCAGCGAGAGGGCCGCCCGGGTGAAACTGCCCAGTTCGGCCACCCGGACGAAGTACTCGAGTTGTTTCAGGTCCACGGTCTTGTCATAACAAAAACGAATGGCTAATAGTACGCCATGCCACTTGTGAACAACGGCATGGCGAGGACAATGTGTCCATGAACCCGCAAGAGCGCCCCCGCGTCCCGCCTGCGCCGCCAGTGCTGCGCGGGATTTCCTCCATGGCGACGCGTCAGTTGCTGGCCGAGCTGGTGGCGCTGTCCGGTCTGGACGGGGCCGGCATCCGCATCGAGTCGGTCGGCGGGGTCGATGCCGCCCGGAGGGTGGCCGCCGGTGAGGCCTTCGATCTCGTGGTGCTGGCCTCCGATGCCATCGACCGCCTGATGCAGGCTGGCCATCTGCTGCCGGGCAGCCGCGTCGACCTCGTGGTCTCCGGCGTTTCGGTCGCCGTCCCCGAGGGGCGGCCACTGCCCGCCATCGACACCGAGGAGGCGCTGCGGCAGGCGGTGCTCGCCGGCGGCCGCATCGGCTTCTCGACCGGCCCCAGCGGGGTGGCCCTGCAGCGGCTGTTCTCGCGCTGGGGCCTGGATGACGCGCTGTCCGGCCGTCTGGTCCAGGCGCCCGCTGGCACACCCGTGGCCAGCCTGCTGGCGCGGGGCGATGCCGACCTGGGCTTCCAGCAGTTGAGCGAGCTGCTGCATGCGCCGGGCATCCGCATCGCCGGCCCCATGCCGCCGGGGGCCTGCATCGACACGGTCTTCAGCGCCGCCGTGGGCGCCACCTGCACCGAGCCCGGGCGGCAGGCGGCCGTCCGCCGCTTCATCGACTTCATGGCCTCGCCCGCGTGCGACGAGGCCAAGCGCAGGCAGGGCATGTGCCCGGCCTGAGAGGGTCCCGCCAGACCCGTCCACCCCACCCTGATTCCCAGCGAGCAACCCATGAGCCAGAACCAGCCCCTCGTCATCGACTGCCACGGCCACTACACCACCGCCCCCAAGGCGCTGGAGGACTGGCGCAACCGGCAGATCGCCGGCATCAAGGATCCGGCCGCCATGCCCCGGGCGGCCGACCTGAAGATCAGCGACGACGAACTGCGCGAGTCGATCGAGAACAACCAGCTGCGCCTGATGAAGGAGCGCGGTTCGGACATCACCCTGTTCTCGCCGCGCGCCAGCTTCATGGCCCACCACATCGGCGACTTCCAGGTGTCCTCGACCTGGGCGGCCATCTGCAACGAGCTGTGCCACCGGGTCAGCCAGCTGTTCCCCGACCACTTCGTGCCGGTGGCCATGCTGCCGCAGAGCCCGGGCGTCGATCCGGCCACCTGCATTCCCGAGCTGGAGAAGTGCGTCAGGGAGTACGGCAACGTCGGCATCAACCTCAACCCCGATCCGTCCGGCGGGCACTGGAACAGCCCGCCGCTGACCGACCGGCACTGGTACCCCATCTACGAAAAGATGGTGGAGTACGACATCCCGGCCATGATCCACGTCAGCACCAGCTGCAACGCGTGCTTCCACACCACGGGCGCGCACTACATCAACGCCGACACCACGGCCTTCATGCAGCTGATCCAGGGCGACCTGTTCAGGGACTTCCCGACGCTCAGGTTCATCATCCCTCACGGCGGCGGCGCAGCGCCCTACCATTGGGGCCGCTACCGCGGCCTGGCGCAGGAGATGAAGAAGCCGCTGCTGCAGGAGCACCTGCTGAACAACGTGTTCTTCGACACCTGCGTCTATCACCAGCCGGGCATCGACCTGCTGACCAAGGTGATTCCGGTGGCCAACATCCTGTTCGCGTCCGAGATGATCGGCGCCGTGCGCGGCATCGACCCCGAAACCGGTCACCATTACGACGACACCAAGCGCTATGTGCGCGCCACGGCCAACCTGAGCGACGAGCAGCGCTACCAGGTGTTCGAAGGCAACGCGAGGCGCGTGTTCCCGCGCCTGGACGCCCGCCTGAAAGTGCAAGGAAGATGACTTCCAGGCAGACCACCAGGCAAAACGCGCGCACACCGCAGGCTGCTCACTGAAGGAGAAACCAACATGTACGAACTGGGCGTTGTCTACCGCAACATCACCCGCGCCGACCGCGCGGCCGCCGATGGTCTGGCCGCACTGGGCTCGGCCACGGTGCACGAAGCCATGGGCCGTGTGGGCCTGATGAAACCCTACATGCGCCCGATCCAGACCGGTGTGCAGGTCAGTGGGACCGCCGTCACCGTGCTGCTGCAGCCCGGCGACAACTGGATGATGCACGTGGCCGCCGAGCAGATCCGGCCGGGCGACATCGTGGTCGCGACCGTGACGGCCGAGTGCAGCGACGGCTATTTCGGCGACCTGCTGGCCACGTCGTTCCAGGCGCGCGGTGCGAGGGCACTCATCATCGAGGCCGGTGTGCGCGACGTGAAGACGCTCAAGGAAATGAACTTCCCGGTCTGGAGCCGCTACATCTCGTCCAAGGGCACCATCAAGGCGACGCTGGGGTCGGTCAACATCCCCATCGTCTGCGCCGGGGCGCTGGTGACGCCGGGCGACGTGATCGTGGCCGATGACGATGGGGTGGTGTGTGTGCCGGCTGCGCGTGCAGCCGAGACGCTGGCCGCCGCGGTCAAGCGCGAGAGTCTCGAGGGCGAGAAGCGCGAGAAGCTGGCCAGCGGCGTGCTGGGGCTGGACATGTACAGGATGCGCGAGCCCTTGGCCGCTGCGGGCCTGCGCTACATCGACTGAAGGCGCCGCATGAGCAAACCGACTTCCGGTGGATTCACCAAGACCGCGGGCTGGCTCGACTGGTACACCGGTCCGTCACGACCCAGGTTCCGGCTGCCCGCGGGCGCGGTGGACGCCCACTGCCACGTGTTCGGTCCGGGGGCCGAGTTTCCGTACGCGCCCGAGCGCAAGTACACGCCCTGTGACGCCGGCAAGCACGAGCTGTTCGCGCTGCGCGACCACCTGGGCTTTGCCCGCAACGTCATCGTGCAGGCCACCTGTCACGGAGCCGACAACCGTGCCCTGGTCGATGCCTGCCTGGCCAGCGGCGGCAAGGCGCGGGGCGTGGCGACCGTCAGGCGCTCGGTGACCGACGAGGAGCTGCAGGCCCTGCACGCCGCCGGCGTGCGCGGCGTGCGTTTCAACTTCGTCAAGCGCCTGGTGGACTTCACGCCCAAGGACGAGCTGATGGAGATCGCCGGCCGCATTGCCAGGATCGGCTGGCATGTGGTGATCTACTTCGAGGCGGTGGACCTGCCCGAGCTGTGGGATTTCTTCACCAGCCTGCCAACCACCGTGGTGGTGGACCACATGGGCCGCCCCGACGTGAGCAAGCCGGTGGACGGGCCGGAGTTCGAGCTGTTCCTGAGGTTCATGCGCGAGCACGGCAACGTCTGGAGCAAGGTCAGCTGCCCCGAGCGCCTTTCGGTCACCGGCCCCAGGGCGCTCGATGGCGAGCACAATGCCTATCGGGATGTGGTGCCTTTTGCGCGCCGGGTGGTGGAAGAGTTTCCGGACCGCGTGCTCTGGGGCACCGACTGGCCGCACCCCAACCTGAAGGACCACATGCCCGACGACGGCCTGCTGGTGGACTTCATTGCGCACATCGCACCGACCGCTGAACTGCAGCGCAAGCTGCTGGTGACCAACCCCATGAAGCTGTATTGGCCAGAGGAATGTTGACCCCCACGCTCCACCGCTGCGCGGGTCGCTGCCCCCCGAGGGGGCGCGAATCGCCTTGGGGCGGCCCGGCGGCGATTCCACTTCCATAAGGAGTACCCATGGCACTCGACAAACCCTACAAGGACGTGCCCGGCACCATCATCTTCGATGCCGAGCAGAGCCGCAAAGGCTACTGGCTCAACCAGTTCTGCACCAGCCTGATGAAGGCCGAGAACCGCGAGCGCTTCAAGGCCGGCGAGCGGGCCTACCTGGACGAGTGGCCCATGACCGAGGAACAGAAGCAGGCCGTGCTGGCGCGCGACCTCAACTGGTGCATGCGCCTGGGCGGCAACATCTACTTCCTGGCCCGCATCGGAGCCACCGACGGCAAGAGCTTCCAGCAGATGGCGGGCTCCATGACCGGCATGACCGAGGAGGAGTACCGCGCGATGATGCTGGCCGGCGGGCGCTCCATCGAAGGCAACCGCTACCTCGGCGAGGACGGCGACGCACAACCCCACCGGCAGCCACAGGGTTCCGGTTCTGGCGCAGCAGGAAGGAAAGCTTGAACATGGCACGCATCACCGCCTCCGTCTACACCTCGCACGTGCCCGCCATCGGCGCGGCCATGGACCTGCACAAGACGCAGGAGGACTACTGGAAGCCCGTGTTCGCGGGCTACGACTTCTCCAGGCAGTGGATGAAGGACAACACGCCGGATGTCGTCTTCCTCGTCTACAACGACCACGCCACCGCCTTCAACCTCGATCTCATCCCGACCTTCGCCATCGGCACCGCGGCCGAGTTCCGGCCGGCCGACGAAGGCTGGGGTCCGCGCCCGGTTCCCAAGGTGATCGGCCACCCCGAGCTGGCCTCGCACATTGCCCAATCGGTCATCCAGCAGGACTTCGACCTGACCATCGTCAACAGGATGGACGTGGACCACGGCCTGACGGTGCCGTTGTCCCTGATGTGCGGCGAGCTCGATCCGGTCAGGGACGCCTGGCCCTGCCCGGTGATCCCGTTCGCGGTCAACGTGGTGCAGTATCCGGTGCCCTCGGGCAGGCGCTGCTTCGCGCTCGGGCAGGCCATCCGCAAGGCGGTCGAGAGCTTCGACGAGGACCTGAACGTGCACATCTGGGGCACGGGCGGCATGAGCCACCAGCTGCAAGGCGCGCGCGCCGGCCTGATCAACCGCGCGTGGGACAACGCCTGGCTCGACCAGATGATCAGCGACCCGGTGGGCTGTGCCAATGTGCCGCACATCGACTACGTGCGCGAGGCCGGCAGCGAGGGCATCGAGCTGGTGATGTGGCTGATCGCCCGCGGCGCCATGGCCGACGTGAATGAGGGCAAGGCCACCGGTCCGCAGCCCAGGGTCGTGCACCGCTTCTACCATGTGCCCGCGTCCAACACGGCGGTGGGCCACCTGATTCTCGAGAACGCCTGAAGGAAGAACCCATGACCATCAAAGTCGCTCTCGCCGGTGCCGGCGCTTTCGGCATCAAGCACCTGGACGGCATCAGGAACATCCCCGACGTCGAGGTCGTCTCGCTGGTCAGCCGCGACCTGGCCAAGACCCGGGAGGTGGCCGACAAGTACGGCATCGGGCATGTGACCACCGACCTGGCCGACAGCCTGGCCATCAGGGAGGTGGACGCCGTCATCCTTTGCACCCCCACGCAGATGCACGCCGCCCAGGCCAAGGCCTGCCTGCAGGCGGGCAAGCATGTGCAGGTCGAGATTCCCCTGTGCGACGTGCTCGGGGAGGGCGAGGAAGTCGTCGCCCTGCAGAAGCAGACCGGACTGGTGGCCATGTGCGGCCACACCCGCCGCTTCAACCCCAGCCACCAGTTCGTGCACAAGAGAATCCGGGCCGGCGAGTTCAACATCCAGCAGATGGA
>SBFS01000286.1 GCA_006227825.1 Burkholderiales bacterium
GGCGACAGCCGACGGATCCCTCGGTGCGCTCGCTGCGCAGCGTCAACCTGGATGTCGGCGAGATCGTCCAGATCGATGAATGGCTGGCCGACGGCACGGCCTCGGTGCGTTACCGCGGCGCACAGTGGCAGGCGGTCAGCCGCAGCGGACAGCCCGAGGGGCCCGGCAGCTACCGCGTCACCGAACTGGTGGGCAACCGCCTCATGGTCGAGAAGGCCTGAGGGCGGCACCGGCACCCCGCCCGCTTTCATTCACCAGGAATCCACGTCATGGAAATCGCCTTTCTCCTCTTTGTCATCGCCGCCATCTTCATCATCCGGGCCGTCAAGGTGGTGCCCCAGCAGACCGCCTGGGTGGTCGAGCGCCTGGGCAAGTACCACGCCACCCTGGCACCCGGGCTGAACTTCCTGGTGCCCTTCATCGACAAGGTGGCCTACAAGCACAGCCTCAAGGAAATCCCGCTGGATGTTCCCGAGCAGGTCTGCATCACGCGCGACAACACCCAGCTCAAGGTCGACGGCATCCTGTACTTTCAGGTGACCGACCCGATGCGCGCCAGCTACGGTTCGTCCAACTACATCATCGCCATCACCCAGCTGGCGCAGACGTCGCTGCGATCGGTCATCGGCCGGCTGGAACTCGACAAGACCTTCGAGGAGCGCGAGATGATCAACGCGCAGGTGGTCTCGGCCATCGACGAGGCGGCACTGAACTGGGGGGTCAAGGTGCTGCGCTACGAGATCAAGGACCTGACGCCGCCGGCCGAAATCCTGCGCGCGATGCAGGCGCAGATCACCGCCGAGCGCGAGAAGCGCGCCCTGATCGCGGCGTCCGAGGGCCGCCGGCAGGAGCAGATCAACATCGCCACCGGCGAGCGTGAAGCCTTCATCGCGCGCTCGGAGGGCGAGAAGCAGGCCGAGATCAACAAGGCGCAGGGCGAGGCCGAGGCCATCAAGGCGGTGGCCGATGCCACGGCACAGGCCATCGAGCGGGTGGCCGCCGCCATCCGGCAGCCCGGCGGCGAGCAGGCGGTGCAGCTCAAGGTGGCCGAGAAGGCCGTCGACGCCTACGGCCGGCTGGCCAGCGACGCCACCACCACCCTGGTGGTGCCCAGCAACATGACCGAGGTGTCCACGCTGATCGCTTCGGCCATGAAGATGATCGCCACCACCAGGGCCCAGTGAACCGCCCGCTGACCGGCCGGAGCCAGATTGATGAACGAACTCAACGTCCTGGGCGCTGAACTCCAGGCCTGCTCCTACGACCCCCTCACCGGCTTCTTCCGCGACGGCTGCTGCCGCACCGACGCCTCGGACCAAGGCACCCACGTGGTCTGTGCGCGCGTGACCGCCGATTTCCTGGCGTTTTCCCTCTCGCGCGGCAACGACCTGGTCACACCCCGCCCCGAATGGCGCTTTGCCGGGCTCAGGCCCGGTGACCGGTGGTGCTTGTGCGTCAACCGCTGGCTGGAGGCGCTGGAGGCCGGCGTGGCGCCACCCGTGGTGCTGGAGGCGACCCACGCGGCCACGCTCGGGCATGTGGACATCGAGGTGCTGCGCGCCCACGCCTGGCGCGGTCGCACCGACTCGACCGCGGCCGGCTGACCGCCTGCACCTGCACGTCGGGCGGGCGCGGTCCTGCTACAATGCGTGGCTTCGCGGAGAGGTGGATGAGCGGTTTAAGTCGCACGCCTGGAAAGCGTGTGTGGGTTAATAGCCCACCGCGGGTTCGAATCCCGCCCTCTCCGCCAGGACATCAGGAAACAAGCGGCCTGCGGGCCGTTTTTTCTTGCCTCCCCCCCTCTATCCCCCCTTTGGTCCAGTCCGATGGTGCGGCGGGGTTTTTCTGGGCGGCCCACAATGGGCCATGGCTTTCCACCGGCATGCCCTTTCGTTCACCCTGACGGCCTGTGCGCTGGCGTTTTCCGCCGGCACGGCAAGCGCGCAAGCGGCTGCGCCTGCCCGGTGTCCGGCCATCCTGCAGCATGAGTTTCCGCGCCTGCAGGACGGGGCACCCCAGAGCCTGTGTCAGTTCACTGGCCAGGTCGTGCTCGTGGTCAACACCGCCAGCCTGTGTGGCTTCACCCGGCAGTACGAGGGGCTGGAGGCGCTGTACAGCCGCTACCAGTCCCGGGGCCTGGTGGTGTTGGGTTTTCCGTCCAACGACTTCGGCCGGCAGGAGCCCGGAGATGCCCGGCAGATCGCCGAAGTCTGCTTCAACACCTTCGGCGTGAAGTTTCCGATGTTCGAGAAGACGGTGACGACGGGACCGCAGCGCCACCCCCTTTACCGGCAACTGGCCGAAGCCACCGGGCAGCCGCCGCGCTGGAATTTCCACAAGTACCTGATCGGTCGAGACGGCCAGGTCCTGCGCGACTTTCCGAGTGCCATCGAGCCCATGAGCGCTGCGGTGGTGTCGGCGGTGGAAGCGGCGCTCAAGGAACCCAGGCCCTGACATCCGCGGAAGACCGCGGCAGCGACGGCAAGAACGGGCTTGCCATGAAAAAAGCCACCGCCGAAGCGGTGGCTTTCATGCGTCAGGACGCAGCGTCGATCAGCGGATCACGGCCAGCTCGTGGCGCTCGCCACCGCGGTAGGTGATGAGCGTCAGCGCGCCGTTCTTGATGTCGCCCTTCTCGTCGAAGGCGATCGGGCCGGTCACGCCCTTGTAGTTGATGGCCTTGAGCGCCGGCAGGTAGACGGCCGGGTCGGTGGAGTTGGCTTCCTGCATGGCCTTGACCATCACGTTCACGGCGTCATAGACGTACGGAGCGTAGATCTGGACGTCGGCACCGAACTTGGCCTTGAAGTCGGCCAGGAACTTGTCCATGCCGGGCTGGTCGGCGGGGTCGATACCACCGGCCTTGGCGCAGTACACCTGGTCGTCGGCGATGGTGTCGCCTGCGAGCTTGGGCAGTTCGCCGGAGCAGATGCCGTCACCGCCCATGAACTTGGCGTTGATGCCCAGCTGCTTCATCTGGCGAAGCATCGGGCCGGCCACGGCGTCCATGCCACCGAAGAACACCACATCGGGGTTGCGCGCCTTCAGGGTGGTCAGGATGGCGTTGAAGTCGGTGGCCTTGTCGTTGGTGAACTCGCGGCCCACGATCACGCCGCCGGCTGCCGTGACGGCCTTCTCGAACTCGTCGGCCACGCCCTGGCCATAGGCGGTGCGGTCGTCGATCACGGCCACGTTCTTGCCGCCCAGGGTCTCGACGGCGTACTTGCCCAGGGTGGTGCCCAGGTGCACGTCATCGGCCACCACGCGGAAGGCGGTCGCGAAGCCCTGACGGGTGTACTTCGGGTTCGTGGACGAGGGCGAGATCTGGGGAATGCCGGCGTCGCTGTAGAGCTGCGAAGCGGGGATGGTGGTGCCCGAGTTCAGGTGGCCGATCACGCCGGCGACCTTGGCATCGATCAGCTTCTGGGCAGCGGCCACGCCCTGGCGCGGGTCGGCGGCGTCGTCTTCAGCCAGCAGTTCGAAGGTGACCGGAGCGCCACCGATGGTCAGGCCTGCGGCATTGAGCTCCTCGATGGCCATGCGCGCGCCGTTCTCGTTGTCCTTGCCGAGGTGTGCAATGGCACCGCTGGTGGGACCGACGTGGCCGATCTTGACCACCTGTGCAGCCACCGGGGCCGCCGCGGGTGCGGCAGCGGGGGCTGCTTCCTCTTTTTTGCCGCAGGCGGCGAGGGCGACGGCCGCTGCGAGAACGGCCAGTTTCAGGTTCAGTTGCATAGAAATCCTCGGAAAGGAATGAAGTTGAAACGCGGAGGGAACTTTTTTCTCCACAACCGTAAAGATACCCGAAATCCGGCACACTTTTCGGGCACACCGGCAAGACAGGGATGCGGTCGAGGGTTTGCCCTGATCGGCATCAGCGCCGGGAATGGACGATCAGCCGGCCTTATCGGGTTTCACTTGCCCGACAGGTCGTGGCGCTGCGGCTCGATGCCCAGTTGCCGGTAGGCCCGCCAGCGATGGCGGGCGCGCTCCCGGTCAGCCTCGTCGGCACCCACCACCTCGATCACGCGCCGCACACCGTGCAGCAGCTCGCCCGGGTCGCCGCCGTCCAGGATGATCCGGACCGAAACGCCGGCCGATGCCAGCCTGCCGAGGTGCAGCGGCGAGCGTCGGCGCACCGCCTCGGGGTCGGCATCCACGCTGTGCGCAAGGAACTCGCCTGGAAAACGGAGCCAGAGGCTGTCGTCGATTTGCGCCAGCTCCTCGTCCGCGGCCAGGACCTGGCAGCGGGCACCCTGGCCCCACGCCTTGCGCAACAGGCGCGCGGTGTAGTCCACCCGGTCCGGCACGTTGAAATGGAAGGCCACCTCGGCCGTCGAACTGGCCTGCACGGCGCTCAGCCCCGGCGCGCCTTGCGGGCTGCCTTGCCGGGTGCCTTCGTCCCGTCGCCCTGTGCAGCGGACTCGCCACGCAGGAATTCCAGCAGCAGGGGCACGGGTCGCCCGGTCGCGCCCTTGGCGGCGCCGCTCTTCCATGCCGTCCCGGCGATGTCCAGGTGTGCCCACCGCACTTCCTTGACGAACTTCTGGAGGAACTTCGCTGCGGTGACCGAGCCGGCCTCCCGGCCCGCGACGTTGGCCATGTCCGCGAAGGAGGACTTGAGCCCTTCGGCGTACTCGTCATCCAGCGGCATGCGCCAGCAGGGATCCTGAGCCGACTCCCCCGCGGCCGCAAGGGCGGCGGCCAGGCTGTCGTCGGAACTGAACAGGCCTGACCTCACGTTGCCCAGCGCGATCACGCAGGCACCGGTCAGGGTCGCGATGTCGATCACGCAGCGCGGCTTGAAACGGGCCGCATAGGTCAGGGCATCGCAGAGGATGAGCCGTCCCTCGGCGTCCGTGTTGAGGATCTCGATCGTCTGCCCGCTCATGCTGGTGACCACGTCGCCCGGCTTGACGGCCTTGCCGTCGGGCATGTTCTCGCAGGCGGGGATGAGGCCGACCACGTTGACCGCCGGGCGCAGTTCGCCCAGCGCCGCAAAGGTGCCCAGGACACTGGCAGCGCCACCCATGTCGAATTTCATCTCGTCCATGCCGGCGGCCGGCTTGATCGAGATGCCGCCCGTGTCGAAGGTGATGCCCTTGCCCACCAGCACCACCGGGGCCTCGGACCTGGCCGCCCCCTGGTAGTGCATGACGATGAAGCGCAGGGGCTGCGCCGAACCCCGTGCCACGGCGAGGAACGCACCCATGCCCAGCTTTTCGACCTGCCCGGGCCCCAGCACCTCGGTGCGGAAACCGGGGGCGCGGCCGAGCTTTCGCGCCGCATCGGCGAGCATGGCCGGTGTCGCGTGGTTGGCCGGCCTGTTGGCCCATTCACGGGCCATCTCGAGCCCGGCCACGCGGGCCCTGCCCAGCAGCACGCCTTCGCGCAGGCCGGCGTCGCGCTCGACCACGATCTGGCAGCGTTCCAGGCTGCGCGCCTTGGCCGACGGCTTGGTGGCCGTGTAGACGTAGGTGGCCTCGGCCACGGCCTGGATGGCGACGGCCACGCCCTCGGCATCCAGGGGATGCAGCGCGGTGACCACGCCCAGCCGGCGCAAGCGCGGGGACTTGAGCTGCCCCAGGGCGGCGGTGACCGCCTTGCGCACGCCCGCAGGCCCTTCGCCGCAGCGCACCAGAACCAGGCGTGAGGCCTTGAAGCCGGGCACCGGATAGCAGCCCAGCGTCTTGGCTGCGCCGGTCTCGAGGTGTCCGGCCGCTTCGGCCGCCTGCACCAGGGCACCGAGCGCACCGGCTGCCGGCTGCTGCGCCGGACTTTCAGGCAGCAGAACGACCAGGGCATCGGCAACCAGGGAAGGGAGCTGGGAGGACGGCAGGACTTTGAGTTCGAAGTTCATAATCGGGGATCTCTCGCTTGGTTTCCATGTTATTCCATTCTTCCATTCGCCGAGAACTGGCCCGGACTTTCGGCGCCACGCTGGTGATCCTCTTCACCATCGTGCTGACCATGCTGCTGATCCGCACGCTGGGCCTGGCCTCCAAGGGCAGCGTGAACCCGGAAGAGATCATGCTGGTGCTGGGCTACACGGTGATCGGGCGCATGCCCACCATCCTGACCCTGGCGCTCTTCATCGCCATCGTGTCGACGCTGTCGCGCATGTACCGTGACAGCGAGATGATCATCTGGTTCTCCAGCGGAAGCTCGCTCGGGGGCGTGCTCGGTCCGGTGGTGCGGTTTTCATGGCCGGTGCTGCTCATGATTGCGCTGCTGGTGCTGTTCGCCTGGCCCTGGTCCAACCAGCAGACGGACGAGCTGAGGGAACGGTTCGAACGCCGCAGCGACATCGAGAGGGTCGCGCCCGGCGAGTTCCAGGAGTCTTCGAGCGGGCGGCGCGTGTTCTTCGTCGACCGCAACACCGAGGGTGGCCGCGAGGGGCGCAACGTGTTCGTCTCTACCCTGGAGGACGATGGCAGCCGAAGCGTGATGTCTGCGCGCGCCGGCCGCATCGACACGGTCGAAGACACTCAGTTCCTCGTCCTCGAGAGTGGCCAGCGGCTGGAAAGCGGTGCCGATGGCCAGACGCGGGTGAGCGACTTCGAAGAGTACCGGGCCCGGATCAATGCGACGGCCGGATCCACCCGCAGCGAACAGAGGCGCAAGGCGCGTTCCACCTGGGATCTGATGATGGAGCCCACCGCGGGCAACCTCGGCGAGCTGGGCTGGCGCATCGGCGTGGTCCTGACGGCGGTGAATTTCGTGCTGGTCGCCGTGGCTGCCACCGTCTCCAACCCCCGCGCGGGACGCGGAGGCAACCTGTTCTTCACCCTGTTCGGCTTCATCGTCTATTTCAACCTCATCAACGTCGGCCAGCGCTGGACCGGCTCGGGCATGATGGGGCTGGGCACGCAGCTGATGCTCCTGCACGGCTCGGTCTTCGTGCTGGCGTCGCTCTGGCTTGTCAAGCGCCACCTCAACATCAGCCTGCGGTCTTGGCTGCCTCGTGCAAGCCATGTCGCGGCCCGCCGCCACGCCGCCCCATGAGCACCCTGCACCGCTGGATCTACCGGGAAGTGCTCACGGCCGTCGGTTTCGTGCTGCTCGCCTTTCTCTCCCTTTTCTTCTTTTTCGACTTCGTGGACGAGCTGACCGCCATCGGCAGGGTCTCGCCGGTCGATCCGCAGCGTGTCTACGAACTGCGCCACGCCTTGCTGTACGTGGGGCTGCTACTGCCCAACCGCATCTACGAACTGATGCCCATCGCCGTGCTGATCGGTGCCGTGTTCGTGCTCGCCCGACTGGCGCAGGGTTCCGAATACACGATCCTGCGGACCAGCGGCCTGGGGCCCTGGCACGCCCTGAGGATGCTGCTGGGCCTGGGCAGCCTCTTCGTGGTGGTCACGTTTGCCATCGGCGACTATGTGGCTCCGGCCTCGGACAAGCTCGCCCAGTTGCTCAAGGCCCAGTACCAGGGACGCATGCTGGGCGGAAAGACGGGAGCTTGGCTGAAGGAACGGCAGGACTTCAGCAGCTTTTCGGTGAACGTGGAGTCGATGCAGCCGGGCGGCGAGCTCTCGCGTGTCCGGATCTTCGAGTTCGACAACCAGGGCTTCCTGGTCTCGACCATGACGGCCGACAGCGGCAAGATCGAGGCCGACGAGGTGTGGACGCTCAGGAACGTGGACCGCAGCGAGTTCGTCTCCGCCGAGCCATCCTCCGCACGCGTGCGGCACACCCGGCACGATCAGCTGCACTGGCCCAGCTCCCTGACCACCGAAATGGTGTCGGTCGCCCTCCTGCGGCCGGACCGCATGCGCACGACCGACCTCTATTCGTACGTGCGGCACCTGGAAGCCAACAACCAGACGGCCCAGCGCTACGAGATCGAGTTCTGGCGCAAGGTGTTCTACCCGCTGAGCTGCCTGGTCATGGTGGTGCTCGCCCTGCCCTTCGCCTACCTGCACTTCCGCTCCGGCAACCTGACCGGCCTGGTGTTCCTGGGCGTGATGATCGGCATCAGCTTCTTCCTGCTGAACAACGTGTTCGGCTACATCGGCAACCTCAACGACTGGCGGCCCTGGCTGGCCGCTGCCTCGCCGGCCCTGATCTACTCGGTGGTCTCGCTGGGCGCCTTCGGCTGGCTGGTGCTCAGGAGGTAGCGCTCGTGCTCGGCGTCATCGTCTTTGCCCACGGATCACGGGACCCCCTGTGGCGTCAGCCTGTCGAAGCGGTGGCTGCGGCCATCGCCGCCCGTGCCCCGCAGGTGCCGGTGCGCTGCGCCTACCTGGAGCTGTGCGAACCGGATCTTCCGGCCGCGGCGCGCGCCCTGGTCGCCACGGGCGTGACCCGGGTGCGGGTGCTGCCGCTGTTCTTCGGCATGGGCAAACATGCCCGCGAGGACCTGCCCCTCCTGCTGGACGCCCTGCAGCGTGATCATCCCGGCGTGCGTTTCGAGCGTCTGCCGGCAGCCGGCGAGGATCCGCGCCTGACCGAGCTGATGGCCCGCATCGCCCTGGAGCCCGAGACATGAACCTGCATCAGTTCAAGTTCGTCCAGGAGGCGGTCCGCCGCAACCTGAACCTGACGGAAGCCGCCCGTGCCCTGCACACCTCCCAGCCCGGGGTGTCCAAGGCCATCATCGAACTCGAGGACGAGCTGGGCATCGAGATCTTTGCCCGCCACGGCAAACGCATCAAGCGGGTGACCGAGCCCGGCCAGCAGGTACTGCGCAGCATCGAGATCATCCTGCGCGAAGTGAACAACCTGCGCCGCATCGGCGAGCAGTACTCGGCACAGGACAGCGGCACCCTCTCGATCGCCACCACCCACACGCAGGCCCGGTACGTGCTGCCCGGCCCGGTGGCCCGGCTGAGGCAGGCCTACCCCAAGGTGGCGATCAGCCTGCACCAGGGTTCGCCCGACCAGGTGGCCCGCATGCTGCTCGAGGAAGTGGCCGAGATCGGCATGGCCACCGAGTCGCTCACCCGGTACCCCGAGCTGGTGACCCTGCCCTGCTACGAGTGGCAGCACATGCTGGTGTTCCCCTTCGGCCATGCCCTGCTGGAGCGGGAGCGGATCACGCTGGAAGACCTGGCCCAGGTGCCCCTGGTCACCTACCACCCCAGCTTCACCGGGCGCAGCCGGATCGACCAGGCATTCGCGCAGCGGCAGCTGGCGCCCAACGTGGTGCTGGAAGCGATCGACTCCGACGTCATCAAGACCTACGTCAAGCTCGGCATGGGGGTGGGCATCGTGGCCGAGATGGCCGTGCAGGGCGAGAACCAGTCGCCCGACCTCGTCGCCCGTCCGGCATCCCACCTCTTCGGCCACAACCTCGCACGGGTGGCCTTCAAGCGAGGCACCTACCTGCGCCATTTCGTGCTGCGCTTTGCCGAGCTGCTCAGCGACCGCCTGACGCGGGACGGCATCCTGCGCGCCATGGCCGGCTCCGACGACGACTACGACATCTGACAGACTGCCCATGACCGCCTCCAGCCCAGCCGCACGCACCCCGCCCCTGGCCTCTCGCCTGCCCACGGTCGGCACCACCATCTTCACCGTCATGTCGGCGCTGGCCACCGAGACAGGCGCCGTCAATCTCGGGCAGGGCTTCCCCGACTTCGGCTGCGACCCGGCGCTGATCGAGGCGGTCCACCAGGCCATGCAGGCCGGACACAACCAGTACCCGCCCATGCCGGGCATCGCGCCCCTGCGCGAGGCGATGGCCCGCAAGATGCACGCCCTGTACGGCCTGGCGTGCGATGCCGGGAGCGAGATCAC
>SBFS01000182.1 GCA_006227825.1 Burkholderiales bacterium
GTGCTGTCCCTGTTCTTCCAGAAGACCTCGACCGGCCGGGCCCTGCGCGCGGTCGCCGACGACCACCAGGCAGCGCAGTCCATCGGCATCCCGCTCAACCGCATCTGGGTCATTGTCTGGTGCGTGGCCGGCATCACCGCGCTGGTGGCCGGCATCATCTGGGGCTCCAAGCTGGGCGTCCAGTTTTCGCTGACCACCATCGCGCTGCGGGCGCTGCCGGTGATCATCCTCGGCGGTCTGACCTCGGTGCCCGGCGCCATCATCGGCGGCCTGATCATCGGGGTCGGCGAGAAGCTCTCCGAGGTCTACCTCGGGCCTTATGTCGGTGGCGGCATCGAGATCTGGTTTGCCTATGTGCTGGCCCTGGTGTTCCTGCTGTTCCGTCCGCAGGGCCTGTTCGGCGAAAAAATCATCGATCGCGTGTAAGGAGACAAGAACATGTTCTATCGCGAAAACGGCCAGTTCAAGACCTCCTACCGTGCCGACCAGCAGATCTTCCCGATCGCCCAGGACCGCTGGGCCATCCTCGGCCTGATCGCCTTCGCCGCCATCGGTGTGCCGCTGCTGGCCGACGAGTACCTGTTCCGTGCCATCCTGATCCCGTTCCTGATCCTGTCGCTGGCCGCGCTGGGCGTGAACATCCTGGTCGGCTACTGCGGCCAGATTTCCCTGGGCTCCGGCGCCTTCATGGCGGTCGGTGCCTACATGGCCTACAACAGCTACATCCGCATCGAGGGCATGCCGCTGATCGCGGCGCTGCTGGCCGGCGGCTTCTTCGCCACGCTGGTGGGCATGATTTTCGGCATCCCGAGCCTTCGGGTGAAGGGCCTGTACCTGGCCGTGGCCACCCTGGCTGCGCAGTTCTTCTGCGACTGGGCCTTCCTGCGCATCGGGTGGTTCACCAACTACACGGCCTCCGGCTCCGTGTCGGTGGCCAACCTGAGCGTGCTGGGCTGGCGCATCGACACACCGGTCGAGAAGTACCTGTTCTGCCTGGGTTTCCTGGTGGTCTTCGGCCTGCTGGCCAAGAACCTGGTGCGCAGCGCCATCGGCCGCGAGTGGATGGCCATCCGCGACATGGACGTGGCCGCGGCCGTGATCGGCATCCGGCCCATGTACGCCAAGCTCAGCGCGTTCGCCGTCAGCTCCTTCATCATCGGTGTGGCCGGCGCACTCTGGGGCTTCGTGCACCTGGGGTCGTGGGAGCCGGCGGCCTTCTCCATCGACCGGTCTTTCCAGCTGCTGTTCATGGTCATCATCGGCGGCATGGGCTCGATCATGGGCAGCTTCTTCGGCGCCGCCTTCATCGTCGTGCTGCCCATCTTCCTGAACCAGTTCCTGCCTTGGGCAGGCTCCCTGGTCGGCATCACCATTTCCACGGCCGCCGTCTCGCACACCGAATTCATGATCTTCGGCGCCCTGATCGTCTGGTTCCTGATCGTCGAACCGCACGGACTGGCCAAGCTGTGGAGCATCGGCAAGCAGAAACTGCGGCTGTGGCCCTTCCCGCATTGATGCTGCAACGACTTTTTCCCGGGCAAGCCCCTAGGTGAAATGCCCGATGTGCCAACCGGCCTATCGCGTTTTACTGAGTGTCTTGGTGTTATTTCAGTGGCTCACTTTTCCATAGGAGACAAACGCATGAAGCTACGCAACCTCGCCCTGTCCGTTTCGGTGGCCTGCGCCACCCTGAGCACCGCCCTGATCGCGCCGGCGGTGCATGCCCAGGCCGCAGAGCAGTTCTTTCCGGCCCTGGTCTACCGCACCGGCGCCTACGCACCCAACGGGGTCCCGTTCGCCAACGGCTATGCCGACTACCTCAAGCTCACCAACGTGCGCGGCGGCATCAACGGCGTGAAGGTCACCTACGAGGAGTGCGAGACCGGCTACGCAACCGACCGCGGTGTCGAGTGCTATGAACGCCTGAAGGGCAAGAACGGCGGCGCCACCGTCTTCCAGCCCCTGTCCACCGGCATCACCTTTGCCCTGACCGAGAAGGCCCCCATCGACAAGATCCCGCTGATCACCGCAGGCTACGGGCGCAGCGAGTCGGCCGACGGCGGCATCTTCAAGTGGAACTTCCCGCTGGCCGGCACCTACTGGGTGGCGGCCGACGTGCTGATCCAGCATCTGGCCAAGGTGGAAGGCGGGTACGACAAGCTCAAGGGCAAGAAAATCGCCCTGGTCTACCACGACAGCCCGTTCGGCAAGGAGCCCATTCCCGTCTTGCAAGAGCGCGCCGCCATGCACGGCTTCCAGCTGAGCCTGCTGCCGGTGACCCACCCGGGCGTGGAGCAGAAGGCCACCTGGCTGCAGATCCGCCGTGACCGTCCCGACTACGTGCTCAACTGGGGCTGGGGCGTCATGAACTCCACCCTGCTCAAGGAAGCCCAGGCCACCGGCTACCCGCGCGAGAAGATCTACGGTGTCTGGTGGGCCGGTGCCGAGCCGGACGTCAAGGACGTCGGCATGGGTGCCAAGGGCTACAACGCCATCACCATGCAGCACGGCACCGAAAAGGGTTCGGACATCGCCAAGGAAATCCTTGCCAAGCTGCACGACAAGGGCCAGGGCACCGGACCCCGTGACGAGGTCGGCGAAGTGCTCTACATGCGCGGCCTGATCAGCGCCATGTTCGCGGTCGAGGGTGTGCGCGCCGCCCAGGAGAAGTTCGGCAAGGGCAAGGTCATGACCGGCGAGCAGGCTCGCTGGGGCTACGAGAACCTGAACCTGACCCAGGCCAAGCTGGACGCGCTGGGCTTCAAGGGCGTGCTGCGGCCCATCTCCACCAGCTGCAACGACCACATGGGCGCCGCCTGGGCCCGCATCCACACCTGGGATGGCACCAAGTGGCAATTCAGCAGCGACTGGTACCAGGGTGACGAGCAGATCATCAAGCCGATGGTCAAGGCCGCGGCCGACAAGTACGCGGCCGAGAAGAAGATCCAGCGCCGCTCGCCGGCCGACTGCCAGAGCTAAGTCCACCCCCGCGCCGCGCCTGCGGCGCGTCACCCTCTCAAGGGGGCGGCACCTGCGGCCCGGCCAAGCCGGTTCCGCGGTGCCCCTTGATGGGGCCCCCTCGCTTCGGCGGGTTTCGCGGCTGTCAGTTCAGCCACCATCCGCAAGACCGGCTTGCCGGGTCTTGCGAATGGTCCAGCAGGAACACAACATGAGCAATCCCAACATCGTTCTCAACGTCAACGGCATCGAGGTCATCTACAACCACGTGATCCTGGTGCTCAAGGGCGTGTCGCTGCAGGTCTCCGAGGGGCAGATCGCGGCCATCCTGGGCGGCAACGGCGCCGGCAAGACCACCACCCTGCGCGCCGTCTCCAACCTGCTCAAGGGCGAGCGCGGTGAAGTCACCAAGGGCAGCATCGAACTGCGCGGCGAGCGCATCGAGAACCTCACCCCGGCCGACCTGGTCCAGCGCGGCGTGGTGCAGGTGATGGAGGGCCGCCATTGCTTCGCGCACCTGACGATCGAGGAAAACCTCCTGACCGGTGCCTACACCCGCAAGGACAAGGC
>SBFS01000159.1 GCA_006227825.1 Burkholderiales bacterium
GACCCGCGTGTCAGCAAGGTGGGCCGGCTCCTGCGAAGAACCAGCCTCGACGAGCTGCCCCAGCTGTTCAACGTGCTGCGCGGCGAGATGAGCCTGGTCGGCCCGCGGCCGATCGTGAGGGACGAACTCGCACGCTATGGCGACGATGCGCAGTACTACCTCATGGTCCGTCCGGGCATCACCGGCCTGTGGCAGGTCAGCGGCCGCAACGACGTCGACTACGAACAGCGCGTGTACCTGGACACCTGGTACGTCAAGAACTGGTCGCTCTGGTACGACATCGCCATCCTGTTCAAGACGCTTCGGGTGGTGCTGCGGCGGCAGGGTGCCTACTGACGGGTGCGCAACGCCTGCGTCGACCCTTCACACGCGAAGTAAACTGCTGGCGCCGCCGCGCGAAGCGGCGCGGGCGACATTCAACCCACAGGTGATCCATGCAAGCCGTCAACGTACTGTGCATCAAGTGGGGCCGCAAGTACGGCCCCGACTATGTCAACAAGCTGCACAGCATGGTCAGCCGCCATCTGAAGCGGCCCTTCCGTTTCGTGTGCCTGACCGACGACGGCAGCGGCATCGACCCGGCCATCGAGGTCAAGCCCATTCCGGACATCGGCTTCGATGAGTTCGACCAGCGCAAGCCCTGGACCTTCGCCCACGGCTGGCTCAAGCTGACCAGCTTTGCCAGGCCGCTGTACGACCTCGAGGGCCGCACGCTGTTCCTGGACCTGGACATCGTCATCGTCGACAGCCTGGACCCGTTCTTCGAGCAGGAGGGCGAGTTCATCGTCATCCGCGAGTGGGACAAGAAGGACGGCACCGGCAACACTTCGTGCTACCTCTACACCATCGGTGCCCACGCGGATGCGCTGGACCACCTGAAGAACGACTATCCGGCATCGATCGCACCGGTCCGCAATGAACAGGAATTCATCACGCAGTACCTGTCGCGCCAGGGCAAGCTGAGCTACTGGCCCGAGGCGTGGTGCCGCAGTTTCAAGCGCCACTGCCTGCAGCCGGGCATCATGGGCTGGTTCCGGCAGCCGGCCATTCCCGAGGGCGCCCGCATCATCGTCTTCCACGGCAAGCCCAACCCGCCCGATGCCATTGCCGGTGTCAGCGGCAAGTGGTACCGCAGGGTCCTGCCCACGGACTGGGTGGCGGAGCACTGGCGTTGAAATCCGCCCACCGGGTCTACCGGCTGCTGACACGTCTGCTGGCGCCTGTGGCCCTGGCCTGGTTCGCATGGCGCGCCATCCGGGAGCCAGGGTACGCGGGTCGCCTCGGAGAACGGCTGGGCTTCGTCGATGTCCCGCCGGAGGCGACCACCGGTGTGCTGGTGCATGCGGCCTCGGTCGGCGAGGTGCAGGCCGCTGCCCCCCTGATCCGGTCATTGCTGACGCAATGGCCTGCCCACCTGGTGACCGTCAGCACCATGACGCCCACCGGCGCCAGGGCCTTGCGCGACGCCTGGGGCGATCAGATCCGGCATGTCTACCTGCCCTTGGACACACCGGGCGCCACCCGGCGCTTTCTGGACCGCGTGCAGCCGGCACTGGTCGTGCTGATCGAGCGGGAACTCTGGCCCGAGCTGCTGGCGCAGTGCCGGCAGCGCTGCATTCCGGTCGCGCTGGTCAGTGCCCGCCTGTCCGAGCGTTCCGTGCAGACCTACCGGCGCTTCAGGGGCCTGTTCGAGCCTGTCTGGCAGCATCTGGCGCTGGTGGCGACGGCCGACAGCCAGAGCCTGCAGCGCTACCGGTCGCTCGGCGTGCCCGAAGCCGTCTGCAGGAACACGGGCAACCTGAAGTTCGACCAGCCGCCGCCAGAGACGCCCGCAGCGCCCGAACCGTCCCTGCAGGGGCGCTTCGTGGTGGTCGCGGGCAGCACCCACGACGCTGAAGAAGACGCCCTGCTGGCCCGCTGGCCGGCGCTGGCCAGCCGCCATCCCCGGCTGCTGCTCGTGCTGGTGCCCAGACATCCGCAGCGCTTCGAGCACGTGGCCGGCAAGCTGCGCACGCGGCAACTGCCTTTCGTCCGCTTCAGCGCGGGCGAGACCCCGACCTGCGAAACGGCGGTGTGGCTGGGCGACACCATGGGGCACCTGCCGCGGTGGTATGGCCAGGCCGACCTGTGCTTTGTCGGTGGCAGCCTCGAACCCGTGGGCGGGCACAACCCCCTGGAAGCGATGGTCCAGGGCAGGCCGGTGGTCTACGGCCCCCACACCCACAACTTCGAGCAGCTTTACGGCTGGATCGATTCGGCCCGGGCCGGCCTGAGGGTGGATTCGGCCGATGCCCTGGCGCAGCTCATCGACAGAGCCTGCAGCGACACGGCGTTCCTCGGTGACACAGGGGAGCGCGGGCTGGCACTGGCCCGAGAGCATCAGGGGGCCACCGCCCGGACGCTGCAGGCGCTGTCCCCCCTGTGGGCCGGGCTGGACCCCGCGCTTCTCGGCAGGATCGCGGTCAGCCGCACCGGACGCGACGAAGTCTGGCACGACCCCGCGAGGACGGTCGCGCCCACGGCGGCGGATTTCGATCCGCGGACGCTGCCCGCCCAAGCCGGCACGCTGGCCACCGGCAGCGGCCGCGGCCAGGTGCATGTCGTGCGGCGCGGCGACACCCGCGTGGTGCTGCGCCACTACCGCCGCGGCGGCCTGGTGGCCAGGTTCAGCGAGGACAGGTTCTGGGGAGCCAGGGCACGCAACGGCCGGTCCATGAAGGAATTCCTGCTGCTGCGCCGCCTGCTGGCCTGGCACCTGCCGGTGCCGGCGCCGGTCGCAGCCCTCACACGCCGGCACGGCCTCTGGCACAGCGCCGACATCATGGTCGAGCTGCTGCCCGACACCCGCAACGTGGTGCAGTGTCTGGCTGCCGGCCCTCTGCCGCCGATCGCCTGGCAGGCCGTCGGCGCGGCCATCCGCCGCATGCACGACCACCAGGTGTTTCACGCCGACCTCAACGCACACAACCTGCTGCTCGATGCGGAGCACCGCGCGTGGGTCGTCGATTTCGACAAGTGCGAGGTCCGGCACGGTGAAGACTGGAAATCCGGCAACCTGGCGCGCCTGCTGCGGTCGCTGCGCAAGGAGTCGTCCAGGCAGCCCGTCTTTCACTGGAACGAGGCCGACTGGCAGATCCTCCTGGATGCCTACGCGGCAGAAGTCTGATCATCATGCCGAAAGCCGAGGTCATGAACACGCTCCGGACAGACCCGTCCAGATTCCACACCCGTCTGCAGGAGGCGGTTGTCTTTGCCTGTGGCGCCACCCTGCTGTGGGCCGTCGGCGTGCAGTACCTCATGCTGCTGGCGGTGGCGACGGTCTTTCTGGCCTATCGCCTCTGGTCGCATCCGACCGTCACCCTGCAGGCGGGCTACCCGGTCAGGGCCGCGCTGGTTTACCTGGTCTGGATTCTCCTGACGATCCTGCTCCAGGAAGTCAGCTACCCCGAGACCGCATCGCACGCCTTCCATGCCCTGCGGCTGGCCCTCACCCTGATGCTGTTCATGTCGCTGCCCCC
>SBFS01000217.1 GCA_006227825.1 Burkholderiales bacterium
CCTTGCGGCTGGGGCTTGAAGGGGTCCGATGAAATCCGATTTCGAAAAGGACCCGAGGAGACAACCAGAAGAAACGGTCTGGGCAACCAGCGCCGCCTTTTCAGGTCAGGCGCCATCGTGCCGTGGTTCAATTGTGGGCGCTTTGACCAAAGTCAAAGCACGCATGAGCGGCACGATCCCGGTTCAGTTCAGCGCTTTTTGGCGGTGGTCTTGGTGGCGGCCACGGCCTGGGTGGTCACGGCGTTGAAGTTGGCTTCGGCCATTTCGGTGGCCTGCTTGACAGCCTTCTGCACCGACTCCATGGCGTTGTTGGCGGCCGAAACGGCGCTCTTCATCACGGCCACGGCGGTCTCGGAGCCGGCCGGGGCGTTCTTGGCGGCGTTGTCGACGACGGCCATGAATTTCTTCTGGGCGTCGCTGGCCTGGGCTTCGGCGGCCTTGCCGAACTCGGCAGAGGTGCCCGAGGCGATGTCGTACAGGTGGCGGCTGTAGGCCACGGTCTTCTCGGCCAGGGGCTGCATCAGGCTGGCCTGCAGCGTCAGCAGTTCCTGGGCGTCCTTGACGGACAGCATGGCCTGGGCGTTGTTGGCCGACTCGGCCATGGCGGCCTTGGTGGCCTGCAGGTTCAGTTCGACCAGTTTTTCCACGCCTTCGAAGGCCTTCTGGGTCAGGCCGAAGAGGGTTTCGATGTTGGCTTTCTGGGCGGCAACGATTTGTTCAGCGGTCAGCATGTTCATACTCCTATGTCCTTGGGTTGAGAGGGCTCAGTTGTAGGCTGCTTGTGAACACCGCGCTGTCTGGACGCTGTTGTTCTGGTTCGCTTTGCTGCACTGCAACATGATTCGAATTATAGGGTTTGTACGGGGGCTTGCAAGCCCTTTTTTGCTGCGCCGCAACAATTAGGGCGTGTTTTCTAGAAATCGGGTGCCGGGCTGTGGCATCGGGGCCTTGCCAGAATCGCCCTGTCCAGCCCACGTCCTCCTGCCATCCAGCCGTGCACGCCTACTACGCCGACCATTTCGTGCTGCCCCTGCCCGAGGGGCACCGCTTTCCGATGGCCAAGTACGCCCGTCTGCGGGAGCGGCTGCGTGCCGAGTTGCCGCAGGTGGTGCTGCAGGAGGCCCTGCCCGCTTCGGACGGCGAACTGGCCCTGGTCCACGCCCCGGCCTATGTCCGGGCGGTGGCCGCAGGCACGCTCGACCCCCGGGCGCAGCGCGAGATCGGCTTTCCATGGAGCCCGGCCATGGCCGAGCGGGCCAGGCGTTCGGTGGGGGCCACCGTCCAGGCGGTGCGCCGGGCCATGGCCGGTGACGGCATTGCCGCCAACCTCGCCGGCGGCACCCACCATGCGTACGCCGACAAAGGCAGCGGCTTCTGTGTCTTCAACGACGCGGCGGTGGCGGCGCGGCTGGCACAGGCCGAACACGCCCGGGCAAGGCGCGCGGCCATCCCGCTGCAGGTGGCCGTCATCGATCTGGATGTGCACCAGGGCAATGGCACGGCCAGCATCTTCGCCCGCGACCCCACGGTCTTCACGCTTTCGCTGCACGGCGCACGCAACTTCCCGTTCCGCAAGGAGGCCAGCGATCTCGATGTCGAGCTGCCCGACGGGTGTGACGACGATGCCTACATGGAGGCGCTCGAGCGTGCGCTGGACGGGCTGTCCGGTCGCTTCGAGCCCGGGCTGGTCGTCTACCTGGCCGGCGCCGATCCGCACGAGGGGGACCGGCTCGGTCGCCTGCGGCTGAGCTTCGACGGTCTGGAGGCACGCGACCGGCGTGTCTTCGACTGGGCCTGGCGGCGGCGCGTCCCGCTGGCCTTCGCCATGGCCGGAGGTTACGGCCGCGACATCGCAACCACCGTGCAGGTCCAGGTCAACACCTACCGGGTGGCGCTCGATTACCGGGCGCGCTGGGCCGGTCTGGCAGGCGGCGGTGGTGCATCCTGTGGGTGACAGGCCTTGCCCGCCCACGCAGGCAGAATCGGGGTCCATGAACGCCCCTGCCAGCACCCGTCCCGAGCCCCGTGCGCGCGACCACTACCGTGTCTTCCGGGCGATCGGCACCCGGTGGATGGACAACGACGTCTACGGCCACGTCAACAACGTCGTCTACTACAGCTGGTTCGACACCGCGGTGAATGCCTGGCTGATCGAGCAGGGCGCGCTGGACATCCATGGCGGCGAGGTGATCGGCCTGGTGGTCGAGACCCGCTGCAACTATTTCGCGCCGCTGGCGTTTCCGCAGACGGTGGAAGCGGGTCTGAGGGTGGCCCACCTGGGCAGTTCCAGCGTGCGCTACGAGGTCGGCCTTTTCGCCCAGGGCGAGCCTCTGACCGCCGCCTGCGGGCATTTCATACATGTGTACGTCGACCGTGCGAGCCGGCGCCCCGTGGCCTTGCCGGCCTTGCTGAAGAACACCTTGCAGCAGCTCCTCTGAGGGCGCGCCGGCGGGCCGGTCCCGGCTTGTCATAATTTACGTTGACGTAAACGTCAATCACAGGAGACTCCCATGAGCCAGAACCCCCAGGACACGACGCCGGCGATCGACGCCGCCAGCGTCGACGCGGCCATCACCAGCCGCATGTCGGCCCGCGCCTTCCTGCCGACGCCGGTGCCGCGCGCCACCATCGAGCACCTGCTGGCACTGGCCAGCCGTGCGCCCTCGGGCACCAACACCCAGCCCTGGAAGGTGTACGTGCTCCAGGGCAGCAGCCGCGACAGCCTGGTGGACAAGGTGTGCGCGGCACACGACGCCCTGCGGGCCGATCCGTCGCTGGCCCAGACCTACCGTGAAGAGTACGACTACTACCCGACCCAGTGGGTCAGTCCCTACATCGACCGGCGACGCGAGAACGGCTGGAGCCTGTACGGCCTGCTGGGCATCGGCAAGGGCGACAAGGACCGGATGCATGCGCAGCACCAGCGCAATTTCCGCTTCTTCGATGCCCCTGTGGGCCTGATGTTCACCCTCGACAAGGTCATGGGCCGCGGCTCGCTGGTGGACTACGGCATGTTCCTGCAGAACCTGATGGTCGGTGCCCGCGGACACGGGCTGCACACCTGTCCGCAGGCCGCCTGGAACGGCTTTGCCAAGATCATCCTGCCCCACATCGGTGCCGGCGAAAACGAAATGCTGGTGTGCGGCATGGCACTGGGCTATGCGGATCCGGACGACAAGGTCAACGGTTTTCGCACCCCCCGGGAGCCGGTCTCGTCGTTCACCCGCTGGCTCGACTGAGTCCGGCGCGGCTTGCCGCGTTCAGAACGGATCGGGCACGAAGCCGGGATGGGAACCCGGGAAGGGCTGTGGGCGCCGGTGGCGCCAGTGGCGCGCAGGCACGATGCCCCGGGCCACCAGGTTCGCGTGGCTGTCGTAGCGGATCAGCACCAGCTCGTCGGGATGCTCCCTGCGGCGGACGAATCGGGTTGATCCGACGCGGTCGCTCTCCCGCTCGCCGTGGCCGGTGCCCAGTGCAGGGGCGCCCTCCCAGGGTGCGGACTTCCCTTGTGCCTGTGGCGCCGTCCTGCCGTGCGCCGGGGGCAGGTCGCCGTGGGGGTACCAGGGGGGCTGGGGCGCCGGCCGGCGCACCCTCTCCCGGAACACCGCGACGCCGATGACGCCCACATCCTGTGGACGACCCGTGCGGGCGGCGTAGGAGTGCGGCAGGCCGGTGAAGCGGAACACCGCCACGTCCCGGCGGCTCTTGCGCCAGCCGTTCACCTCGTAGCGTTGCCCCGGATCGAGCACATAGCCGGACTGGTGGTGGGCCGCCGTCTCGCCCGTGATCACGTTGATGCCATCGACCGAGACGACGTGCAGCAGCCGTTCGCCGCTGAGGTTGACCAGCTCCAGCGTGTAGCGGTGGCCGGGTTCACCCGGCAGCCAGAGATCACCCCTGTGCTGATAGAGGGGAAGCACGCGGCCGCGGTCGCGGTCGATGACGCGCACGTGGGTGAGCTGACCGAGCGCGTGCGCGGGAAGGGCGGTCATCAGGGCGGCACCGCTGATGGCACCCAGAGCCATGCGGCGGGTCATCGAGGGGCTGGTCGTGTCCATGGGCTGCTCCCGGGAAAGTGAGGGTGAATGGAGGCTTCAGTACAGCCGCTTCGCGTCAACGGCACACCTCCCGGCTGCAAAGGCCGTGTAAAGGGCGCTGCCGCCTGTTTCAGCCGGCGCGCACAGGGACATGGCCGGACAGGGATAATCACGGCTCGTTTCAAAGACCCGAGGACACCCCATGATCACCACACCCAGCGGCCTGCAGTACGAAGACACCGTGGTCGGGCAGGGCGACATCGCCCGTGCCGGACGTCCGGTCCAGGTCCATTACACCGGCTGGCTCTACAACAACGGCCAGCAGGGTGCCAAGTTCGATTCCAGCAAGGATCGTGGCCAGCCCTTCGAATTTCCCCTCGGGGCCGGCCACGTCATCCGCGGCTGGGACGAGGGTGTTCAGGGCATGGCGGTGGGCGGCACGCGCCGCCTCGTGATCCCGCCCGAGCTCGGGTATGGCGCCCGCGGGGCAGGTGGCGTGATCCCGCCGAACGCCACGCTGCTGTTCGAGGTCGACCTGCTGGCGGTCTGAACCGCATGGCCGAGCCGAACAAGCCCGCCATCCTGGTCGCGCGCGCCGTCTTCCCGGAGGTGGAGGAGCGCCTTCGCGTGCACTTCGTGGTGGAGACCACGCCGGCCGGCACGGTCTGGTCCCAGGAGGAACTGGTGCAGCGGCTGCAGGGCAAGGCCGGGGTGCTGACCACCGGTGGCGAGCGCATCGATGCCGCGCTGCTGGCGGCCTGCCCGCAGCTGCGCATCGCGGCCAACCTGGCCGTGGGCCACAACAACTTCGATCTGGCCGCCATGACGGCGGCCGGCGTGCTCGGCACCAACGCCCCCGACGTGCTGACCGAGACCACGGCCGACTTCGGTTTTGCCCTTCTGATGGCCACCGCCCGGCGGGTGACGGAGAGCGAGCGCTATCTGCGCGCCGGGCACTGGAAGCAGTGGTCGCTGGACCTGTTCGCCGGTGCCGAGGTGCACGGCACCACGCTGGGCATCCTGGGCATGGGCCGCATCGGGCAGGCCATTGCGCGGCGCGGTGCGCATGGCTTCGGCATGCGGGTGATCTACCACAACCGCTCGCGGCTGGACGAGGCCACCGAAGCCGGCTGCCGTGCCTCCTACGTCAGCAAGGCCGAGCTGCTCGCGCAGGCCGACCACCTGGTGCTGGTTCTGCCCTACACCCCCGAAGCCCACCACAGCATCGGCGCTGCCGAGATCGCGCAGATGAAACCGACCGCCACGCTCGTCAACATAGCCCGCGGCGGCATCGTCGACGACGCGGCGCTGGCGCGGGCACTGCGCGAGCGCCGCATCGCGGCGGCCGGCCTCGACGTGTTCGAGGGCGAGCCGAAGGTGCACCCTGACCTGCTGGCCGTGCCCAACGTGGTCCTCACCCCGCATATCGCCAGTGCCACGCTGCCCACCCGCATGGCCATGGCCATGCTGGCGGCCGACAACCTGATCGCCTACCTGACGCAGGGCAGGGCACTGACACCGCTCAATCCGGAGGTGATGGCGTGACCGACGGTTTGCCGTTGCAGTGGGTCCTGCTTGGCCTGGGCGTGGGCAATGCCGTCCTGCTGCTGTGGCTGCTGCTCAGGCGTCCCGCGGCCAGCCCGCAGGAGGAGGCGCACCGCCAGCAGCTGCTGGGCACCCTGCAGCAGCAGGGCCTGGCCACCGGACAGCGCATCGAGCGCGTGGAAAGCGAGCTGCGCCGCGAGCTTGGCGAGGGGGCGCGCAGCGCGCGCCAGGAGATGCAGCAGACGCTGACCTCCTTCCAGGACGCCATCTTGCGCCAGGGAGCCGAAACCACCCGCACGCAGAACGCACAGATCGACGCCTTCGCGCAGCAGCTGGTGCAGTTGCGCGGCACGCTGGGCGACACGCTGGTGCGCCAGCTGCAGGACCTCAGCGAGGCCAATGCGCGCCGCCTGGCCGAGGTGCGCACCACGCTGGAGACACAGATGGCGCAGCTGCAGACCAGCAACGCCGCCAAGCTCGACGAGATGCGTGCCACCGTGGACGAGAAGCTGCATGCCACGCTGGAGGCCCGCCTGGGCGAGAGTTTCAGGCAGGTGGCCGAGCGCCTGGAGCAGGTGCACAAGGGCCTGGGGGAGATGCACAGCCTGGCCCAGGGGGTGGGTGACCTCAAGCACCTGCTGACCAACGTCAAGACCCGTGGCATGTTCGGCGAGGCGCAACTGGGCGCGCTGCTGGAGCAGGTGCTGGCGCCGGACCAGTACGCCGCCCAGGTGACCACCCGTCCGGGCAGCCGCAATGCCGTCGATTTCGCCATCCGCCTGCCGGGTCGGGGCGACGATGGCGCGCCCTGCTGGCTGCCGGTCGATGCCAAGTTTCCCAACGAGGATTACGAGCGCCTGCTCGACGCCCAGCAGCGGGCCGATGCCGACGGCGCCGAGCTGGCCGCGCGCGCTCTGGAGCAGCGCATCCGGCTGGAGGCGAGGTCCCTGGCCGAGAAGTACCTGGAGCCGCCACACACCACCGACTTCGCCATCCTGTTCCTGCCGACCGAGGGCCTGTACGCCGAGGTGCTGCGCCGCCCGGGGCTGATGGAGGCCCTGCAGCGTGAGCACCGCGTGACCCTGGCCGGGCCGACCACGCTGCTGGCCATGCTCAACTCCCTGCAGATGGGCTTTCGCACCCTGGCGCTGGAGAAGCGCAGCAGCGAGGTCTGGCAGGTGCTGGGAGCGGTCAAGACCGAGTTCGGCAAGTTCGGCGACGTCCTGGCCAAGGTGAAGACCCAGACCCAGACTGTGCTCAACACCCTGGATGCGGCCGAAGTCCGCAGCCGGGCGATGGGCAGGGCACTCAAGACAGTGGAGGCCTTGCCTTCAGAAAAAACGGGAACTATTCTGGCCCTCTCCGATCCGTCAGCAGAGCCCGGTTCCTGAAGCGGCGCATCCACACAACAACGACCATTTCCCCCACGATCGCATGGCCCATCCCGGAACTCAGGCCTCAGACACAGCAGCCATGAGCCAGCTCGCGCGGACCGGCTTTGTCCTGCTGCCGCTGGTTTCGCTGGTGTGCGTGCTCTGGCTGCTGCTGCGCGTCGATCTCCCGGCCGTCTGGGTGGTCGACTGGGTGCCGGCACTGGGCGTGCAGCTGGCGTTCAGCGTCGACGGGCTTTCGCTGCTGATGCTGCTCATGATCACCGGCGTGGGCACGGCGGTGTTCGTCTACGCCGGCGGCTACCTCGAGGGCCATCCGCAGCAGAGACGCCTGTTCGTGCTGCTGACCCTGTTCATGATCGCCATGATCGGGTGCGTCACCGCCGACAACCTGATCGTGCTGTTCCTGTTCTGGGAGATGACCAGCCTCGTCTCCTTCCTTCTGGTGGGCTTCAACCACGAGGAGCAGGCCAGCCGCAAGTCGGCGCAGCAGGCCCTCCTGGTGACCGGCACCGGGGGGCTGGCCCTGCTGGCCGGCTTCATCGTGCTCGGGCAGGCGATGGACACCTACACCATCAGCACCATCGTGGCCCGCCTGCCGGAGATGGAGGCCTCGCCGGCGCTGGTCACCGCGCTGGTGCTGATCCTGGTCGGCGCGTTCACCAAGAGTGCGCAGTTCCCGTTCCATTTCTGGCTGCCCAACGCCATGTCGGCCCCGACGCCGGTTTCCGCCTACCTGCACTCGGCCACCATGGTCAAGCTGGGCGTCTACCTGCTGGCGCGCCTGGACCCGGGCTTCGGCGAATGGCCGCTCTGGGAGTGGGCATTGAAGGGCGCAGGGTCCATCACCGCCGCCTGGGGCATGGTGCTGGCCCTGCGCGAGCGCGATCTCAAGCGGATCCTGGCCTGGTCGACGGTGGCCACGCTGGGCACGCTGGTCACCCTGGTCGGCCTGCGCGGCGAGGGTGCGACCGTCGCGGTCGGTGCCCTGCTGCTGGCCCATGCGCTGTACAAGGCGCCGCTGTTCTTCGTGGCCGGCAACATCGACCACGGCACCGGAACCCGTGTCATCGACAAGCTGGGCAACCTTCGCCATGCCATGCCCTGGACGGCCGCGGCCGCGCTGATCGCCGGTGCCTCGATGGCAGGCATGCCGATGTCCTTCGGCTACATCGCCAAGGACGTGATCCTCAGCGCCAAGGGGGCCGACGACGTGTTCGCCTTCGCCCGTGCGGCCAACACCGTCTTCGGAGCGATTGCGGTGGCGGTGGCGGCTGTCGCGGCCATCCGCGTGTTCTGGCGCCACCCGGGCTCCAGCGAGACGCCGCAGGCCCACGAAGGAGGTCCTGCCCTGGTCGGTCCACCCCTGGTGCTTGCGCTGGTCGGCATGCTGCTGGGTTTTTTCCCCTTCTTCGTCCAGGACCTGATCGCCCAGGCCTCGGTGGCCATGACGCCGGGCACCGAGGCCGTGATCGTCGGTCTGTCCCTGGAGATCGGCCCGGCGATGGTGTCCGTCGCCGTGACCCTGGCGGTGGGCCTGCTCATCTACCTGTTCTGGGACCCGCTGCACCGCCTGTTCGAGCGCCTGGCGCAGCGCATCGGCCCGGTGGGCATGGCCCGCCAGTACGAGAAGGCACTGCAGGGCATTGCAAGCCTGTCGGCAGCGAGCACCCGGTGGATCCAGCATGGCGGGCTGCCGGGCTACGGAGCGCTGCTTCTTGGCTTCGTGGCGGTGCTCACGGGGCTGCTCCTGTGGCCTGTCGGTCAGGGCTGGGACTGGCCCGCGTGGCAATCCGTCCCGGTCGGGTTCGCCGGTGCCTGCCTGCTCATCATCGCCGGTGCCGTGCTGTCGCCTTTCCAGTCCGACCGCCTGGTGCTTCTGCTGTGTGCCGGCCTGGTCGGGTTCGGCAGTGCCGTGTTTTTCCTGTACACCGGGGCGCCTGATGTGGCCTTCACCCAGTTCGTGGTGGAATCGGTGTTCGTGATCGTGGTCGCCTCGGTGCTCCTGAAGCTTCGCCTGCGCGGGCGCGGTCATGGCCTCAGCGGCGAGACCTGGCGGCCACTGGCTGCCCTGGTGTCGGTCGGCCTGGGCGCAGTGGTCGCGCTGGTGCTGCTGGTGGCCAGCGCCGTTCCCTTCGATGACTCGCTGTCCCGTTTCTTCGCACAGCAGAGCGTGCCCGCTGCCAACGGACGCAACGTGGTCAATGTCATCCTGGTCGATTTCCGCGCCCTGGACACCCTGGGCGAGATCGCGGTGGTGATGCTGTCGCTGCTGGCTGCCTGGCCGCTTCTGGCCGCCGTGCGCGCGCAGATGCGGTCTTCATCGGCCCGGCCTGGGGCCACCCGTGCGGGAGAGCCGTCATGAGCCCCCGCCCGCTGATTCTCGACGTGGTGGCCCGCACGCTGTACTGGGTCATCCTGCTGGCATCCGTGTGGATCCTATTTCGCGGGCACAACGAGCCCGGCGGTGGCTTCATCGGCGGACTGGTCGCGGTCAGCGCGTCCGTCCTGTGGGCCGTTGCCCGGGGCAGCGAAGCCGCCGAGCGCCGCCTGCCCCTGGGCTCGCCGATCCGGCTGGCGGCCGCCGGCGTGGGCATCGCCGCGCTCTCGGGCGTTCCGGCCCTGCTCAGGCAGCAGAGCTTCCTGACCCACTGGTGGGGGCAGCTGCCCCTGGGCCTGACCGACGTGGGGGTCTCGACCGTGCTGCTCTTCGATGTCGGTGTCTACCTGTGTGTCTGGGGCGCGCTGGCAGGCTATGCGCTGGCGTTGCTCGGGCTCGGCGAGTTCCTGCCGGCGGCGGTCGACCGCAACGCCCAGGACAAGGACGAAGAAGGACCGAAGACATGATCTGGCTGCTGGCCGTCACGGTGTGGGTGACCGTATCTGCGGGCGCCTATCTCGCGCTGTCGCGCGATGTGTTCCGCTGCCTGCTCGGGCTGGCCATCCTGGGGGCGGCGGCGAACCTCGTGCTGTTTGCCGCCGGCCGGATCGGACCGGCCGGGCCTGCCGTGGTGCCCCTGGGCGAGACGGTGCTCCAGTCCTCGGCCAATCCGCTGCCCCAGGCGCTGGTGCTCACCGCCATCGTGATCGGGTTCGCCCTCGTCTGTTTTGCGCTGGCCCTGGTCCTGCGCCTGGTCCAGCGCACGGAGGTCGATGACGCGCTGGCGCTGCGCCTGGCAGAGCCGGTGCCCACGGACCCCGTCAAGCCGCCCCCGTCGGGTCAGGGGCATGACCCGGTCTGGCCGGGCGACGGGCCGGGCAGGGTGGGCCAACCATGAGCGCACTGGCAGTTTCTCCCCTGCTGGTGCCGCTGGCCACGGTGGTGGCCACCACCCTGGCGCGGCAGCACCCCCGGCTGCAGCAGACCCTCAGCTACCTGGGTGTGGTGCTGTTCCTTGCATGTGCGCTGGCGCTGGTCGCACTGGCCTCCGCCGACGAGCCGGCCCGCACGGCATTCGGCGGCTGGGGCGTGCCTTTCGGGATCGAGTTCAGGATCGACCGCACGGGTGCAGCCCTGGTCCTGATCACCGCGCTCATGGGGGCGGCCTCGCTGCTGTTCCTGGCCAGCGATGCCGACCCGGGTCCCCGCCATCCGCTGCTGCTGCCGCTGGTGCACGGTCTGCTGGCGGGTGTCGGGGGCTCCTTTGCCACCGCGGACCTGTTCAATCTCTACGTCTGGTTCGAGGTGATGCTGATCTGCTCCGTCGGCCTGTTCGCCATGGGCGGACGCCCCGACCAGCTGGACGCGACCTTCAAGTATTTCGTGCTCAACATGTTCGGCACCCTGCTGCTGCTGATGGCGGTCGGCATGGTGTACGCGGTGACAGGGCACCTGAACTACGCCGCGATCGCGCAGTCGATGCCGCATGTGCCTGCGGGCCTGGCGACCCTGGTGACGGCGCTGCTGGTGCTGGCCTTCCTGGTCAAGGCCGGGGCCTTTCCGCTGTTCGCCTGGCTGCCGGCCTCCTACCACACCCTGCCGGCGCCGGTGCTGGCCCTGTTTGCCGGCCTGCTGACCAAGGTCGGCGTGTATGCGGTGCTGCGCACCATGGGCGACACCATGGTCCTGCCGTCCCCGCTGCTCTATGACGCACTGGGATGGATCGCGGCTGCCACCATGCTGCTGGGGGTGCTGGGTGCCGCCTACCACTGGGACATGCGGCGCATCCTGGCCTTTCACATCATCAGCCAGATCGGCTACATCCTGCTGGGCATCGCCCTGGGCTCGGAAGCCGGCAACGCGGCCACGCTCTTCTACACCCTGCACCACATCGTGGTGAAGGCCAACCTGTTCCTGATCGCCGCCATCATCTGGCGCCTGACGGGCAGCTACGATCTGCGCCGCATCGGTGGCCTGTACAAGCTGCGTCCGATGCTCGGGGTGCTGTTCCTGATCCCGGCGCTGTCGCTGGTCGGCATTCCTCCGCTTTCCGGGTTCTGGGCGAAGCTGCTGGTGCTCCAGGAGGCCATCGGCCAGGGGCGCGTGGCCTGGACGGTGGTGGCCCTGGCCGTCAGCGTGCTGACCCTGTATTCGATGGTCAAGATCTGGATGGAGGCCTTCTGGAAGCCGCATCCGGACGCGCACTGGCGCCTGCCGCAGGGGACCCGGCTCACACCGGCCTGGCTGAGCACCGTGGCGCTGGCGCTGGTGACGCTGGGCATCGGTTTCTACCCGCAGTGGCTGCTGGATTTCAGCATGGCGGCTGCACGCACGCTGGGAGGAGGCTGAGATGGTGCGTCTCATCGGCAAGACGGTGGCGGCGGCGGTGCTGCTGCTGCGCTTCCTGCGGGCGCTGGTGGTGTCCGGCCTGCAGACGGTGGGCGTGATACTGCGGGCCGGATTGGGGTCCCGACAGCCGCCGGCAGCGGCGTTCCTGCGCGTGCGTTTCGCCCCCATGAGCGAGCAGGGCGCCGCCCTGCTGGGCTGCATGGTCACGCTGACGCCCGGCACCACCACCATCGACATCGACATGGAAAAGCGCGAGCTGCTGCTGCACGTGCTGGACGCTTCCGACACCGACGCGGTGCTCGACGGCATCCGGCGTGAGTTCGAGCCGGGGCTGGTCCGCCTGTTCGGAGACCGTTCATGATGCCTCTTGGTTCTGTCGTCATTGCACTGGGGGCCTTCGCGGCCGTGGTCTTCGCCCTGTACCGCATGGTGCGCGGGCCCCGGCACGCCGACCGCATCGTGGCGCTCGACATCTTCCTGGCGGCCGCGGTTGCCCTGTGCATCTCCGCCTCGCTGGCCACGGGGCGCACCGTCTTTCTGGATGTGGCGATCGGGCTGGCGCTGGTGGGTTTCGTGGCCACGGTCGGCTGGGCACGCCTGGTGGACAAGGGAGGACGCACATGAGCCTGATCGCCCTGGTCCTGGTCGCCGCGGGTTCGCTTCTGCTCGTGCTGGCCGCATGGGGTGTGGTGGTGCTGCCGGACGCGCTGTCCCGGCAGCACGCCGCCACGAAGGCGGGAACCCTGGCGCTGGCACTGATCTGCCTTGGCGCCATGCTCGAGGTCCGTGAAACCGAGTGGTCATGGCGGCTGGCCCTCATCATCGGCTTCCTGCTGGCCACCCTCCCGGTGGCCTCCCACCTGCTGGCCCGCGCCGCCGTGCGCGAGGCCGGGCACGAGGACGATCTTGCCGGGGCGCCTCTCCTCGGTGATGACGCGTCGCCGCGACGGTGAGCCGCGCCCGGCACTCTTAACTACAATCAGTCACTTATTTTTCTGACGCACCCGTGAGGTGCGCCCGGAAGGGCTTGTCTGTCGCTCTTCCCGCGTCCTTCCACAACCCGAGGCATGCCGTGCTGCTGACGATTGTTCTGCTCCCGTTGGTGGCGGGGACCTTGCTCGCCTGGTGGCTCGGTGCGCGTTCGCGGCCGCTGACCGCGGCTGCCGCTGCGCTCGTGACGGCCATCAGCCTGGGCCTGCTGCTGTCGCTGGCACCTGCCGTCTTTGACGGGCAGGCGGTGCTGGAGTTCCGCCCCTGGGTGCCGGAAATCGGACTGAATCTCGGGTTCAGGCTCGACGGACTCTCGCTCATGTTCGCCGGCCTGATCATGGGCATCGGCCTGCTCATCATCCTGTACGCCAGCTTTTACCTGAGCCCGAAGGACTCGGCCGCCAAGTTCTACGCCGTCATGATGCTGTTCATGGCGGCCATGCTGGGCGTGGTGCTGTCGGACAACCTGCTGCTGCTGGTGGTCTTCTGGGAGCTGACCAGCCTGTCGTCCTTCCTGCTCGTCGGTTACTGGAGCCACCGGCCGGATGCTCGGGCCGGCGCGCGGCAGGCCCTGGCCGTCACCGGTGGGGGCGGCCTGGCCATGCTGGGGGGCTTCGTGCTGCTGGGCCAGATCGCCGGCACCTACGAGCTCAGCCAGATGGTCGGTCGTGCGGCCGAGATCCAGGCCGACCCGATGTTCGTGCCGGCGTTGCTGCTGATCCTGATCGGCTGCTTCACCAAGAGCGCCCAGTTCCCCTTCCATTTCTGGCTGCCGGACGCCATGGCCGCGCCGACGCCGGTCTCGGCCTACCTGCATTCGGCCACCATGGTCAAGGCCGGGGTGTTCCTGATGATGCGGATGTACCCGGTGCTCGGGGGCTCGGGCTGGTTCGAGGCCATCGTGACCACCGCGGGTCTGGTGACGGTGCTTTTTGCGGCCTTCATCGCCATCTTCAAGCACGATCTGAAGGGCCTGCTGGCGTATTCGACGGTCAGCCACCTGGGGCTGATCACATTCCTGGTGGGTCTGGGCTCGCCGCTGGCCGCCGTGGCCGCCGTCTTTCACGTGCTCAACCACGCCACCTTCAAGGCGTCGCTGTTCATGATCGCGGGCATCGTGGACCACGAGACCCATTCGCGCGACATGCGCCGGCTCGGCGGACTCTGGTCGCTCATGCCCTGGACGGCCACGCTGTCCATGGTGGCTGCCGCGTCCATGGCCGGGGTGCCTCTGACCAACGGATTCCTGTCCAAGGAGATGTTCTTCACCGAAGCGGTGGCCGGGACCGCCGGCGTCTGGTCCTGGCTGGTGCCGGCGGCGGTGACCCTGGCAGGCGTCTTCAGCGTGGCCTATTCGCTGCGTTTCGTGCACGACACCTATTTCAACGGGCCGCTGGGCGATGTTCCCAACACGCATCCGCACGAACCACCGCTGGGCATGAAGCTGCCGGCCATGCTGCTGGTGACGCTGTGCATCCTGGTCGGTCTGCTGCCTGCCGCCACCTTCGGCCCGCTCGTGGATGTGGCGGCCACGGCCCTGGTGGCCCGGCCGCTGCCCGGGTACCACCTCTCGATCTGGCACGGCTTCAATCTGCCGCTGCTCATGAGTGCGGTGGCGCTGGTGGCTGGGGTCGCCCTGTACTTCTGGCTGGCACGGGGTCGCCGGCTTCACCACATCAGCTCGGAGGACTGGTTCGGAGCGGCCACCGGCCGGCAGCTTTTCGAGTCGGGCGTGGACCGCCTGTTCGGCCTGGCCGGCCGCGTTTCGCAACGGCTGGAGAACGGCTCACTGCAGCGCTACCTGGTCTGGCTGGTGGTGTCTGTCATCGTGATGGGCGCCGCGCCACTGGTCGGTTCGGACATCGGCACCGGCAGCCGCGAGCTTCTGCCGGCCAACCCGCTGGCATCCGCTGTGTGGCTGCTGCTGCTGGTGACCTGCGTGGCCCTGGTGCTCTCGCACCACAACCGCCTGCTGGCCGTGGTGCTGGTGGGCGTGGTCGGACTGGCCGCATCCCTGGCCTTCGTCAGCCTGTCGGCTCCTGACCTCGCCCTGACCCAGCTCTCCGTCGAACTCGTGTCCACGGTGCTGCTGCTCATGGGCCTGGCGCTGCTGCCCGCGCACAGCCCGCGCGAGTCTTCGCCGGCGCGGCGTGTGCGCGACGGTGGGCTGGCGCTGGCTGCCGGTGCCGGCATGGCCTGGCTGGCCTGGGTGGTTCTCACCCGCGACCACGATTCGATATCGTGGTACTTCCTCGAGAACGCCTTGCCCCTGGGTGGTGGCAGCAACGTGGTCAACGTCATCCTGGTCGACTTCCGGGGGTACGACACCTTCGGGGAAATCACGGTGCTGGGCATCGCCGCCATCGGTGTGCTTGCCCTGATGGAGGGCATGCGGACACGTCGCGAGCCTGTGGACCCGCAGGGCCTGACCTGGAGTTTCCGCTCCCATCCGCTGCTGCTGCGCGTGGCGGCCACCGTGGTTCTGCCGGTGGCCCTCGTGTTCACTGTCTACATCTTCATGCGCGGCCACAACATGCCCGGCGGCGGCTTCATCGCCGGCCTCATCACGGCGGTGGCCCTGGTGCTGCAGTACATGGCCATGGGCCAGGAGCGCGCCGAGGGCCATCTCAGGGCCGGCCATGGCCTGCGGTTTGCCCGCTGGATCGGGGCGGGCCTGGGCATCGCCGGCCTGACGGGTGTGGGTGCCTTCCTGTTCGGCCGGCCGTTCCTGACCAGTGCCTTTGGCCACCCGCACCTGCCCGTGCTGGGTGAACTGCCCCTGGCTTCGGCGGCGCTGTTCGACCTGGGGGTCTATCTCACGGTGGTCGGCTCGACGCTGCTGACGATCTCGGTGCTCGGTGCGGCCAGTGTCGAGACGCCGCCGCCCACCCATCCGAAAGGTATTGCACGATGAGCATGGAATTCCTGCTGGCTTCCGGCGTGGGCATGGTCACGGCCTGTGGCGTCTACCTGCTGCTGCGGGGCAGAACATTCCCGGTCGTGCTCGGGCTGTCCCTGGTCGGCTATGCGGTCAACGTCTTCATCTTCCTGATGGGGCGTCTGTGGACCGACGCCCTTCCCATCCTGACGGGCGAGGGCGCTGTGGCCGATCCCTTGCCACAGGCCCTGGTGCTGACCGCGATCGTGATCGGTTTCGCCACCACCGGATTCGTCATCGAGCTGTCGCTGCGCAGCCGCCACGAGTGCGGCAGCGACCATGTCGACGGCCATGAACCGCGGTCTCCGGCCGGACACGCGTGCGCTGCGGAAACGGCCGCGGCCCGCGCGGGAGAGGAACGCTGATGCTGCAGCCGGTGCTGGCTTTCTGGGCTTTCCACGCCCCGGTCCTGTCGGTGTTGCTGCCGGCGTTCACCGCGGTGGCCCTGCTGCTGCTGGGCGACCACGGGGGCATGTCGGCCCAGGGCGGCGGCCACGCCATGGCGCGTCTGCGCTGGCGTCGCCGGCTCGCGCTGCTGTCGACGGCGCTGGGCCTGGTGATGGCATGGGGCCTGGTGCAGAGGGCCGGTGGTGGCGGCCTGACCGTCTACGAACTGGGCCAATGGCCGGCGCCCTTCGGCATCGTGCTGGTGGTCGACCGGCTGTCCGCGCTCATGGTGCTGCTGACGTCGGCGGTCGCCTTGCCCGTGCTCTGGTACGCCTGCGGCGGCTGGGACACCCGCGGTCGCCATTTCCATGCCGTCTTCCAGTTCCAGCTCATGGGCCTGAACGGGGCCTTCCTGACCGGCGACCTGTTCAACCTGTTCGTGTTCTTCGAGGTGCTGCTGATCGCCTCGTATGTCCTGCTCCTGCACGGGCTGGGCCGCGAGCGCCTGCGCATGGGCGTGCACTACGTGGTTCTCAACCTGACCGCATCCGCCCTGTTCCTGACCGGGCTGGCGCTCGTCTACGCGACCACCGGCACCCTGAACATGGCCGATGTGGCGCTCAAGGTGGCTGCCCTGCAGGGCGGCGATGCCGACCTGGCACGAGCGGCATCGATGGTGCTCCTGATCGTGTTCGGGCTCAAGGCCGCCATGGTGCCGCTGTATTTCTGGCTGCCCGGCACCTACGCTGCGGCCAGCGCGCCGGTGGCCGCCCTGTTCGCCATCATGACCAAGGTGGGCGTCTACAGCATCATCCGCATGCACTGGGTCATCGTCGGCATCGACGCCGGCGAGGTCTCGCTCACGGCACAGTCCTGGCTGCTCCCGCTGGCCCTGCTCACCAGTGTGCTCGGTGTGCTCGGCGCCCTGGCGGCGCACTCCATGGCGCGCCTGGTGGCCTATCTGACGGTCTCCTCGGTCGGCACCATCCTCGCCGGTGTCGGGCTCTTCACGCCCGAGGCCCTGTCCGCTGCGCTGTACTACACCCTGCACAGCACGGTGGTGGTGGCGGGCCTGTTCCTGTTCGTCGAACTGGTGGCGGCGCAGCGCGGGCCGGTCTCGGACCGGCTGCAGCCGGCGCCCGCCGTGCGCGAGCCGGTGCTGCTGGGCGTGATGATGCTCTTCGGCGCCGCCTCGGCGGCCGGCCTGCCCCCGCTTCCGGGCTTCCTGGGCAAACTGATGATCCTGCAGAGCAGCGCGGGTCTTCCGGCACAGGGCTGGGTCTGGACAGTGGTTCTGGTGGTGGGCTTCCTCACCATCATCGGGCTCGCCCGCGCCGGTGTGGTTCTGTTCTGGCATGTGCAGCCGGACACCGGCAGCCACGACGCGGGGCGCAGCCCGCGCATGCTGTCGGCGGCGGTGGCGTTCATCCTGCTGACGGTGACCATGGCCATCCTGGCCTCGCCCATCAAGCGCTATACCGACGCCGCTGCCCTGCAACTGGCCGACAAGGCGTCCTACGCCAGAGCCGTTCTGGGCCGGCAGGGCGGAGCCGCGCTGCCCACGACCTTGCCCTACGACGGGTCGGCCGGTCCCTTCGAGAGGCGACTGCCGGCCGCTTCGCCCGATTCCCGGGCCACGGAGACGAAACAATGAGCGACACCCCTGTGCCGTTGATGCGCCGCTGGTTTCCGCACCCGGTCCTCTCGCTGCAACTGGGCATCACCTGGCTGGTGCTCTCCCACAGCCTGGCCACGGTTCACTGGCTGTCGGCACTGCTCATCGCGTGGCTGGTGCCCCGCATGCTCGCGCCCTTCCTGGGCGATGCCAGCCGCATCCACTGGCCCACGGCCCTGCGGCTGATCCTGACCGTGCTGTGGGACATCGTCGTCGCCAACATCACCGTGGCCCGCATCACCCTGGGCTCCATGAGCCGGCCCCGGCCGGCCTGGCTCAGGGTGCCGCTGGCCACCGGCCACCCGCGCGTCAACGCGATGTTTGCCGCCATCATCACCACGACACCGGGCACGGTGGCGGTCACCATCAGGGAAGAGCGGCGCGAGATCCTGGTGCATGCCCTGGACTGTGCCGACGAGGCAGGCATGGTGCGCGACATGAAGGAGCGCTACGAGGCCCCCCTGATCCGGACGTTCCGGCTCGAGCGGTCGCCGCATGAAAAGCCTGATGGAGACGCGTCATGAGTCCATTGCTCGAGTTCGCACTCAATGTGGGCATCGCCGCCGTGGCCCTGTCGGTGCTGCTGTGCGGCTGGAGACTGTTCCAGGGGCCGGACATCGCCGACCGGGTGCTGGCCGTGGACACGCTGTACATGAATGTGGTGGCACTGGTGATCCTGCTGGACATCCTCTGGGACACTTTGCTGCTGTTCGAGGCAGCCCTTGTGATCGCCATGCTGGGCTTCGTCTCGACCGTGGCCCTGGCGCGCTACGTCGCCCGGGGTGACGTGATCGAATGAACTTGAAAGGGCTCACGCCATGACGGTCTGGTTTGAAAATGCGGCAGCGGTGATGATCCTGGTGGCCAGCTTCTTCCTGCTGGTGGGCGCCATCGGCCTGGTCCGCTTTCCCGACTTCTACATGCGGCTGCACGCCCCGACCAAGGCATCGACCCTGGGGGTGGGCGGGGTCCTCATCGCATCCATGCTGGTGCACTTCTCGCACGGACGGCCGGGCATCGCCGAACTGCTCATCACGATCTTCGTGTTCGTGACCGCACCCGTCTCTGCCAACCTGATGGGCGAGGCGGCCCTGCACCTCAGGCTTCGGTCGAAGGCGCCCGTGCCCGCCGATGCGGTGCCCGAGCGGGCGGAGGACCCGCTGTGAAGCCCAGGCCCTGCAGGTAGGTGTCGACGACGTTGCGGCCCACGGTCGGCAGGTCGAAGGCCTGCGTCTGGAGAAGCCAGTTGTGCAGCAGGCCGTCGACCAGGGCGTGCAGGCCCATGGCCGCGTGCTGCGCCGACACCGGCAGGGGGCGGCCGAGGCGCTGCGCCGCCAGTTCGAGCAGGTCGGTGGTCAGGGCCAGGTAGTGTCCGCGGACCCGAAGGTGCCTGTCTCTGGCGGCCGTCATCTCGGCGTTGTATTCCACCTGGTGGGTGGCGACCTCCAGCGCGCGGCGAAGCCGTTCATCACGCGCCAGCAGGTCGAAGACATGCTGCATGCCCGAGCGGATGGCCTCCAGCGGCTGCGGCAGGTCTGACACCCGGGTGTCGGCCGAGGGGAAGCCGCATTCCAGCGGCAGGATGGCCCGGTCCATCATGGCATTGAACAGGGCGGCCTTGTCCTTGAAGTGCCAGTAGATCGCACCGCGGCTGGTGCCGGCCGCCTGGGCGATGTCCTGCAGCGTGGTGCGCGACACGCCCTTGGCCTGGAACACGATTTCGGCGGCATCGAGCAGCCGGTGGCGTGTCTCCTCGGCTTCTGCCTTGGTGCGTCTGACCATCTCAGGAACCTCCTTTCAAGCGGGAAAGCATGTGCGAGACCGACTGTACACATACATTCGTTGGTGTATGTATACTGCCCCGTTTCCCCGCGCCCGGTCATCGGCCCGAGCCGACGGACGCGACAGACCGGGCGCGCGCCCACCCACGAAAGGCCGTCATGCCTGCCGATTCCATCCTGCTCCAGACCGAAGTCCGCGCGCCGCGCGCGCGCCTGTCCGGCCGCCCCGGCTGCGTCGGACTGGGTGTCCTGGCCGTCCTCGCCATGGGCCTGGCCGCCTGCTCTCCCTCCGATCCGCCCGCGGGCGCAGGGGCGGCCGGCGGTGGCGGCGCGCGGCCGGCACCCGAGGTGGGTGTGGTCACGGTGACGCCGGGCGACGTCGCCCTGCAGACCGAACTGCCGGGCCGCCTGGAAGCTTCTCGCGTGGCCCAGGTGCGGGCGCGCGCCGCCGGCATCCTTCAGCGCAGGGCGTTCACCGAAGGCAGCGACGTCAAGGCCGGCCAGCTGCTGTTCCAGATCGACCCCGCGCCTTACGAGGCGGCCTTGCAGACAGCCCGCGCCAGCCTGGCCCGTGCGCAGGCCGGCCTGACGCAGGCTCGGACGCTGGTCGAACGTTACCAGCCGCTGGTGGCCGAGAACGCGATCAGCCAGCAGGAGTTCGCCAACGCGCAGGCGGCGCGCCAGGTCGCCGAGGCCGACGTCGCGGCAGGGCAGGCGGCGGTGCGCACGGCCACCATCAACCTGGGACACGCGCGGGTGACCGCGCCCATCGCCGGCCGCATCGGGCGTGCCCTGGTCACCGAAGGCGCCCTGGTCGGGCAGGGCGAGGCCACGCCGCTGGCGGTGATCCAGCAGGTCGATCCGCTGTACGTCAATTTCACCCAGCCGGCCGCCGAGGTGCTGCGCCTGCGCCGTGCGCTCGAGTCGGGACAGCTCAAGGCCGCCGGCCAGGGCGGAGCCGAGGTGCGGGTGGTACTCGACGACGGGACCGAGCATCCGCTGGCCGGCCGCCTGCTGTTCTCCGACCTGAGCGTCGACGCCAACACCGGGCAGGTGAGCCTGCGGGCCGAGCTGCCCAACCCGGGCGGCCAGTTGCTGCCCGGCCTGTATGTGCGCGTGCGCCTGGTCCAGGCCAGCGCGGCCAACGCGATCACCTTGCCGCAGCAGGCGGTCAGCCGCTCGGCCCGAGGCGACACGGTGCGCGTCGTCAAGCCCGACGGCTCGGTCGAGCAGCGGCCGGTGAAGATCGGGGGGCAGCAGGGCGGGCAGTGGATCGTGCTCGAAGGCCTGCAGGCCGGCGAGCAGGTCATGGTCGACGGCTTCCAGAAGATCCAGATGCTGCCGCCTGGCGCCCCGGTCAAGGCCGTGCCCTGGACTGCGGCCGGCCGCTAGGGAGCCAACGACATGGCCCGCTTCTTCATCGACCGTCCCATCTTCGCGTGGGTGATCGCGCTGTTCATCATGGTGGCCGGCGCGGTTTCGATCACCCAGTTGCCCGTCTCGCAGTATCCGCCGGTTGCGCCGCCCTCGATCGTCATCAGCGCCGCCTATCCGGGTGCATCCGCCCGGACGCTGGAGGAGAGTGTCATCTCCGTCATCGAACAGGAGATGAACGGGTCGCCGGGGCTGATCTACATGGAGTCGGTGACGCAGGCCAACGGCACCGGGCAGATCACCCTGAGCTTCGAGCCGGGCACCAGCCCGGACCTGGCGCAGGTCGATGTGCAGAACCGCCTGGCCCGTGCCACGCCGCGCCTGCCGGCCGCGGTGACGCAGCAGGGGGTACGGGTCGAGAAGTCGCGCACCAACTTCCTGATGGTGGCGGTGCTGTCCTCGACCGATCCGGCCTGGGACCCGGTGGCGCTGGGCGACTATGCGGCGCGCAGCGTGCTGCCCGAGCTCCAGCGCGTGCCCGGCGTGGGCCAGGCACAGCTGTTCGGTACCGAACGCGCCATGCGGATCTGGGTCGACCCGGCCCGCCTGCAGGGCCTGCAGCTGGGCATGGCCGACATCACCGCCGCCATCCGGGCCCAGAATGCCCAGGTGTCGGCCGGCGAGATCGGCGCCCTGCCCAACGTGGCCGGCCAGGCCATCGCCGCCACCGTGGTGGTCAACGGGCAGCTGGGCACGGTCGAGCAGTTCGGCAACGTGGTGCTGCGCGCCAACCCGGACGGCTCCACCGTCCGGCTGCGCGACGTGGCCCGCATCGAGCTGGGCGCGCAGGCCTACGCCACATCGGCCCGCCTCAACGGCAAGCCCTCGACCGCCATCGGTATCCAGCTCGCACCGTCGGGCAATGCCCTGGCCACGGCCGAAGCGATCCGCACCCGCCTGACCGAGCTGGAGCGCTTCTTCCCCGAAGGCATGTCCTGGGCCACACCCTACGACAGCTCGCGCTTCGTCAAGATCTCGATCCAGCAGGTGGCCGTGACCCTGGGCGAGGCGGTGCTGCTGGTGTTCCTGGTCATGTTCCTGTTCCTGCAGAACTGGCGCTACACCGTCATACCCACCATCGTCGTCCCGGTGTCCCTGCTGGGCACCTTTGCGGCCCTGCTTGCCCTGGGCTTCTCGATCAACGTGCTGACCATGTTCGGCATGGTGCTGGTGATCGGCATCGTGGTCGACGACGCCATCGTGGTGGTCGAGAACGTCGAGCGCATCATGAGCGAGGAGGGCCTGCCGCCACTGGAGGCCACACGCAAGGCCATGGGCCAGATCTCGGGCGCCATCGTCGGCATCACCGTGGTGCTGATCTCGGTCTTCGTGCCGCTGGCCTTCTTCAGCGGTGCGGTCGGCAACATTTACCGCCAGTTCGCCGCCGTCATGGGAGTTTCGATCGCCTTCTCGGCCTTCATGGCGCTGTCGCTGACACCGGCCCTGTGCGCCTCCCTGCTCAAGCCGGTGCAAGCCGGCCACCACCACGCCAAGGGCGGGTTTTTCGGCTGGTTCAACCGGTCCTTTTCCGGCACCGCCCGGCGCTACGAGAGGGGCCTGGCGCGCCTGCTGCCGCGTGGCGGTCGCATGATGGTGATCTACCTGGCCATCGTCGGCGCCGCGGCGGTCGTCTACCAGCGCCTGCCCACTTCCTTCCTGCCCAACGAGGACCAGGGCACGATGCTGGTCAATGTCCAGCTGCCGCCCGGAGCCACGCGCGAGCGCACGCTCGCCGTCATGGAGCAGGTCGAGGACTTCATCCTCAGGCAGCCCGAGGTGCAGAGCATGGTCGGCGTGCTGGGCTTCAGTTTTTCCGGTCAGGGGCAGAACGCGGCGCTGGCCTTCGTCACCCTCAAGGACTGGTCCGAACGCGAGGGTCCGGGCAGCACGGCGCAGGCCCTGGCCGGCCGCAGCTTCGGTGCCCTGTCGTCCATCCGCGACGCCTTCATCTTTCCGCTCAGTCCGGCGCCCATCCCCGA
>SBFS01000127.1 GCA_006227825.1 Burkholderiales bacterium
TTCAAGCTGGACGAGGTGCGTGAAGCCCTTTCCGGCATGGGCGTGCAGGGCATCACCGTCACCGAAGTCAAGGGATTCGGCCGGCAGAAGGGGCACACCGAGCTCTACCGCGGCGCCGAGTACGTGGTCGACTTCCTGCCCAAGGTCAAGATCGAGGCCGCCGTGGCCGACGAACTCGTCGACCGGGTCATCGAAGCCATCGAAGGGGCCGCGCGCACCGGCAAGATCGGCGACGGCAAGATCTTCGTCTCCGCACTGGAACAGGTGGTTCGCATCCGCACCGGCGAGACCGGCAAGGAAGCGCTCTGACGCCAACCGAACCAAGAAAGATCACTGACATGAAAAAGTTCTTTGTTTCGCTTTTCCTGGGTCTGGGCCTGGCCCTGGGCGGCCTGAACGCGATGGCCGAGACCGCAAGTGAGGCCATCGTGCTGGCGCAGGCCACCACCGAAGCGGCGGCCGAGGCGCCCGCGGCGGCCGAAGAGGCACCGGCTCCCACCGTCGACAAGGGCGACGTGGCCTGGATGATGGTTTCGACCATCCTGGTGGTGCTGATGGTGCTGCCCGGTCTGGCCCTGTTCTATGGCGGCCTGGTCCGCAGCAAGAACATGCTGTCCGTCCTGATGCAGGTGATGGTGGTGTTCTCGATGATTTCGGTGCTGTGGGCCGTCTACGGCTACAGCCTGGCCTTTGGTGGCGAGGGCCTGATCATCGGCAACCTGGACAAGGTGTTCCTGATGGGCATCACCCCCGACTCGCTCGCTGACACCTTCTCCGATGGCGTGAAGATTCCCGAGTATGTGTTCGTGGCTTTCCAGGCCACCTTCGCCGGCATCACCTGCGCCCTGATCGTGGGTTCGTTCGCCGAGCGCATCAAGTTCGGTGCCGTGCTGCTGTTCTGCGCCCTGTGGTTCACCTTCAGCTACCTGCCGATCGCCCACATGGTCTGGGGCGCCGGTGGCTACCTGCTGGACAAGGGTGCGCTGGACTTCGCCGGTGGTACCGTGGTGCACATCAACGCTGCCATGGCCGGCCTGGTGGGTGCCTACATGGTGGGCAAGCGCATCGGCTACGGCAAGGAAGCCATGGCTCCGCACAGCCTGACGCTGACCATGGTCGGTGCCTCCATGCTGTGGGTGGGCTGGTTCGGCTTCAACGCCGGCTCCAACCTCGAGGCCAACACCTTCGTCGGCCTGCCGTTCATCAACACGCTGCTGGCCACCGCCGCCGCCGTGCTGGCCTGGTGCATCGGTGAAGCGCTGAGCAAGGGCAAGGCTTCCATGCTGGGTGCCGCCTCCGGCGCGGTTGCCGGCCTGGTGGCCATCACCCCGGCCTGCGGCTCGGTCGGCCCCATGGGCGGCATCATCATCGGCCTGATCTCCGGCTTCGTCTGCCTCTGGGGTGTCAACGGCCTCAAGAAGATGCTCGGCGCCGACGATTCGCTCGACGTCTTCGGCATCCACGGCATCGGCGGCATCATCGGTGCCCTGCTGGTCGGCGTGTTCGGCGCGCCGGGCCTGGGCGGCACCGGTGGCGACGACTTCTCCATCGGCAGCCAGCTGCTGATCCAGGCCGAGGGCGTGGTCATCACCATGGTCTGGTCGGGTGTCGTGGCGGCCATCGTCTACAAGATCGTGGACATGGTGATCGGCCTGCGCGTCACCGAAGAGGCCGAGCGCGAGGGTCTGGACATCACCTCGCACGGCGAGAGCGCCTACAACCGCTGATTCCCGTCAGGGCCGGCCCCGGGCCGGTCAGCCTGACCGGGCAGGACAGGCCCGCTCCCGTGAGGGAGCGGGCTTTTTTGTCGCCTGCGACACCGGGTGGGCGCTGCATTTGCACCGGGGCATGCAAAAAATTCAATGCCTGCCCCGGCATCGGTCGCTACCATGGCGGCCTATGTCCGAGCTCACACCTCCCGCGCCCCTGCAGGCCCTGATCGACCAGGTCCGGGCCGCAGCCAGCGCCCGCACCCCGCTTCGGATCACCGGCGGCGGCACCAAGGCCTTTCTTGATGAAGCACCCGGACGGGCACCCCTGTCGACGGCCGATTGGCGGGGCATCGTGGCCCACGAGCCGACCGAGCTGGTCATCACGGCGCGCGCCGGCACGCCGCTTCAGGAGCTGGAGGGGGCGCTGGCCGAGGCGGGCCAGTGCCTGCCGTTCGAGCCGCCCCGTTTCGGGGCGGGGGCCACGGTCGGTGGCATGGTGGCGGCCGGCCTGGCCGGTCCGGCGCGCGCCACCGCCGGCAGCGTGCGCGACTACGTGCTGGGCGTCCAGCTCGTCAACGGCCAGGCAGACCTGATGACCTTCGGCGGCCAGGTGATGAAGAACGTGGCCGGCTACGACATCAGCCGCCTGATGGCCGGCAGCCGCGGCCAGCTCGGCCTGATCGCCGAGGTCAGCCTCAAGGTGCTGCCGGTGGCGCCGGCCGAGGCGACACTGGCGTTCCGGCTCGGCCAGGCCGAGGCGCTCGAGCAGCTGCACCGCTGGGGCGGCCAGCCCCTGCCGCTCAATGCCTCCTGCTGGGTGCGCGACGATACCGCGGCGGACAGGCCCGAGCGGCTTTATGTGCGTCTGCGTGGTGCGGTCGCGGCGGTCGAGGCCGCGTGCGAGCGCATGCTGCGCGAGCTGCCCGGCGGACAGCGCCTGGACCCGGCGCAGGCGGCGGCCGACTGGGAGGCCTGCAGGGAGCAGTCGCTGCCCTTCTTCGCGGCGCCTGCGCCGGACCACGGACTGTGGCGGCTCTCGCTGCCGCAGACGGCGCCGGTGCTTGACCTGCCCTGGCCCCAGCTGGTCGAGTGGCAGGGCGCCCAGCGCTGGCTCTGGGCCCCGCCGTCCGAAGCCGGCCGCATCCGCTCGGCGGCCGCCAGCGTGCAGGGCCACGCGACGCTGTTTCGCCTGCCGGCATCGGGGGCGCCTGGCGTGGCCAGGTTCGACGCCGAGTCGGCGGCCATCCGCACCGTCACGGCCCGCCTGCGCGAGGCTTTCGATCCGCAGGGCATCTTCCATCCGCAGCCGGGCACCTGAACCATGCAGACCCAACTGTCCCCCGAATTCCAGGGCACGCCCGACGGCCAGGCCGCCGAGGCCATCCTGCGCAGGTGCGTGCACTGCGGCTTCTGCACGGCCACCTGCCCGACCTACCAGCTGCTGGGCGACGAGCTCGACGGCCCGCGCGGCCGCATCTACCTGATGAAGCAGGTGCTCGAAGGTGCCGAGCCCACGCGAAAGACCCAGCTTCACCTGGACCGCTGCCTGACCTGCCGCAACTGCGAAAGCACCTGCCCCAGTGGCGTGGACTATGGCCATCTGGTGGACATCGGTCGCAAGATCGTCGACGCCAAGGTGCCGCGCCCGGCCTCCGAGAAGGCGGTGCGCTGGCTGCTCAAGGAAGGCCTGACCTCGCCCGCCTTCGGTCCGGCGATGAAGCTGGGCCAGCTGGTGCGCGGCCTGCTGCCCGAGACGCTCAGGGCCAAGGTGCCCGCGAAGCAGGATGCCGGCCGCTGGCCCACCGCCACCCACGCGCGCAAGGTGCTGATGCTGGCCGGCTGTGTGCAGCCGGCCATGATGCCCAACATCAACACCGCCACCGCGCGCGTGCTGGACGCCGCCGGCATCCAGACCGTGGTCGCCGCGCAGGCGGGCTGCTGCGGTGCGGTCAAGTTCCACCTCAACGACCAGGATGGCGGCATGGCGCAGATGCGCGCCAACATCGACGCCTGGTGGCCCCATGTGGAGCAGGGGGTGGAGGCGATCGTGATGAACGCCTCCGGTTGCGGCGTCACCGTCAAGGAGTACGGCCACATCCTGCGCGACGACCCGGCCTATGCTGCGAGGGCGGCGCGCATCAGCGAGCTCACGAAGGACCTCAGCGAGCTTCTGCCCGCGCTGGTGCCGGCGCTCAAGCCCAGGCTGGCGCAGCAGCCGGATGCCGCGAAGGTCGTGGCCTTCCACCCGCCCTGCACCCTGCAGCACGGGCAGAAGCTCAAGGGTGGCGTCGAGGCGCACCTGGCCGCGCTCGGGTTCACCGTGCAGGTGGCGCGCAACGAGTCCCACCTGTGCTGCGGCTCGGCCGGAACCTACTCGGTGCTCAACCCCGACCTGGCCTACACCCTGCGCGACCGAAAGCTCGGCCACCTGGACGAACTGCGGCCGGCGGTGATCGCCAGCGCCAACATCGGCTGCATCACCCATCTGCAAAGCGGCACGAAGACACCGGTCCGGCACTGGGTGGAGTTGCTCGACGAAGCCCTCGAACCCGGGCGTTGAGCACCATGGTCCCTGCGCTGGCCACCCTCCTCGTGTTCCAGCTTCTGGGTGAGACCGTGGTGCGCACGCTGGGCATCCCGGTGCCCGGCCCTGTGGCGGGCCTGGCCTTCCTGCTGCCCCTGCTGGCGTGGCGGCCGGCCTGGCTGCAGGCGGTCCGGCCCACGGCCCAGACGCTGCTGCAGCATCTGTCGCTGTTGTTCGTGCCGGCTGGCGTCGGCGTCATGCTGCACCTGAACCGACTGGGCGAAGAGGCACTGGCCATCGGCGTCGCACTCGTGCTCTCCACCTGGATCGGCCTGGTGGTGGCGGCCCTGACCATGCAGGCCCTCATGCGGCGGCCCCGTGGCGCCGCTGCCGCAGAGGACCGGTCGTGAACCCCGGCCTGCCCCTGCCCGAGGCGGCCGCCGGCCGCCTGGCCGACGTCTGGGTCTACCTGTCGGCCACACCGTTGCTGGGCCTGACCGCGACCCTTCTGGTGTACCAGGCAGCCTTTCTTGCTTACCGGCGCAGCGGCTTTCATCCGCTGGCCAACCCGGTGGCCATCGCCGTGGTCGGCCTGGGCCTGCTGCTGTGGGCCACCGGCACGCCCTACGCCACCTATTTCGAGGGCGCGCAGTTCGTGCACTTCCTGCTCGGTCCGGCCACGGTGGCGCTGGCGGTGCCGCTGCTGGAGCAGCTGCCGCGCCTGCGGCGCCTGTGGTTGCCCTTGCTGGGTGCGCTGGTGGCCGGCACGCTCGCCGCGACGGCCAGCGCCATCGCCATCGGCTGGCTGCTGGGCGCCTCAAAGGCCACGCTGGCCTCGCTGGCACCCAAGTCGGTCACCACGCCGGTGGCCATGGGCATCGCCGAGCAGATCGGGGGTCTGCCCTCGCTGACGGCTGTGCTGGTGGTGAGCACCGGCATCCTGGGAGCCGCGACTGCGCGGTACCTGTTCGACGCCCTGCGCATCAATGACCCGGTGGTGCGTGGCTTCGCGCTGGGTACGGCGGCGCACGGCATCGGCACCGCGCGCGCCTTCCAGGTCAGCGAGGAGATGGGTGCCTTCGCCGGGCTGGCCATGGGGCTGTCGGCCCTGTTCAGCGCACTGGTCCTGCCGGCGGTGGCGGGGCTGCTGCTGCGCTGGGTCTGAGGAGGGAGCCGCCCGGGCGTTTCACTGCCCGGCGAGGGGCTGGCGCCCGGGCTTCAGGCCGCCAAGGCGGCCTCGATGTCCCGGGCGAGCTTCTCGGGGGCATCCTGCGGCGCATAGCGCTTGAGCACGTGTCCGTCCTTGCCGACCAGGAATTTGGTGAAGTTCCACTTGATGGCCTTGCTGCCCAGCAGGCCGGGCGCTTCCGCCGTCAGCCAGCGGTACAGCGGGTGGGCGTCGGCGCCGTTGACGTCGATCTTGCCCATCATGGGAAAGCTGACACCGTAGTTGCGCTGGCAGAAGGCACCGATTTCCTCGTTGCTGCCCGGGTCCTGGCCACCGAACTGGTTGCACGGGAAACCCAGCACCACCAGGCCGCGCGCGCCGTAGGTCTGGTGCAGTTTCTCCAGCCCGGCAAACTGCGGCGTGAAGCCGCAGGCGCTGGCGGTGTTGACGATGAGCATGGCCTTGCCGCGAAAATGCTCAAGGGAAACCTCTTTTCCGTCGATGGAAAGGGCCTGGAAGTCGTAGACGCTGGACATGGCAACTCCTGGTGATCTGGCCGGACCCCGTCAGGTGGCCGGTCGACCGGCGGGGCAATCTGTCACGAATCCGCGCATTTCAGGGAAAGTAACCTTACCGGGTACCGCCTGGCAGGCACATACTCGCATGGTTGAGCATGTCACACATTCGACCGGGACCAGAACATGGCAGCCGCATACACCGTGGCCCTGATAGGGTTTGCCCAGCAGGAATCGGCGACTTTCGAGTCGTTCTTTCGCATGGCCGCGCGCCGGCCGCCGGCCTACCTCGTGCAGGATGAGGTCATCGATGCGCAGATCCTGATCGTCAACGCCGACAACCTGCAGGCCATCCACCTGGTGCAGCACGCGGAGTTGCCGGGTCGGGTGTTGCTCATTGGCCACAACGACGCCGGCACCGGCTGGCCCCTGCAGAAGAAGCCGGTCAAGCTGGTGTCCGTGCTCGCGGCCCTGGACCAGCTCGTCGGCGCGCGCGGGTCGTCGGCACCGCCCTCCAGGCCCGGCTTCGCGGCCACCGAGCCCTTCAAGGCCTCGCAGCTGCAGGCGCTGGACGCCAGCATGGGCCGCAACGCGCCGCAAGTGGCCAGGCGCAGGCGCTCGCCCGACACCGAATTTCCGCCCACCCGGCCGATGATCCGGCCCATGCAGTCCGCGGCCGAGCCGGCCCCTGCCGCGCCCAAGTCGGACGCCCCCGCGCGTCCCGGGGTCATCCGCCTGACCGATTTCGGTGGGCTGGACGCTGTGCCCGGGCGCCCGCCGGCGCCCGCCGCCCCCGTGCGGTCCACGCGCTCGCCCCGGTCCCGCCAGCCCACCGGCGATGAGGAGGTCGCCGATGTCCGGCGCGGCGAGGTGCTGCTCGTGGCCGAGAGCCTGGTCGAGGGACGCATCCTGCTCAAGCGCTTCAAGCGCTACGGACTGAACATCGACTGGTCGCGCGAGGCGCGCCAGGCCCTGACCATGCTCAAGGCGCATCCTTACCGCCTGGTGGTGATCGACCGCCTGCAGGGCGAACCCGATGCGTTCCAGGTCTGTCGGCAGGCCAAGCAGCGCAAGCTCCCGACCGGGCAATCGCCGGTGGTGATCATGTTTGCCCCGTCGGCGGGCAGCATGGACCGCATGAAGGCCAGCCTGGCGGGCAGCGACGCCTACCTGTCGCGTTCGGCGAGCGAGGCCGACCTGTACAAGGCACTGGCCCAGCACCGGCTGGTCAGCCTCGACGGTTTCGAGAAGACCAACGTCGGCTTCTGAGCCCCCGGCGCCTCCTGCGCCCGGTTTCCAGAAGCCGCGCTTGCGGCCCATGAAATCGCCATGGGTCGGGGACGCCGCTGGCATGGCCGGCCGGTTCTGTGCCACAGTGCGGCCTGAGGCGCCGGTACCCGACCGGGGTGGGCGCCGCCCGTGCGGGTGGCCGACCTCCGGCCGCCGGCCTTTTTCCTTGTCGTCCATGCCGCGCCCGATCCTTGCCACCGTCCATCCCGACGCCCTGCGCCACAACCTGCAGCAGGCCCGCCTGCGTGCCCCCGATGCCCGGGTCTGGGCGGTGGTCAAGGCCAATGCCTACGGTCACGGCATCGAGCGCGTGTTCGAGGCCCTGCGTGGTGCCGACGGATTTGCCCTGCTGGACCTGGCCGAGGCCGCGCGGCTGCGGGCCCTGGACTGGCGCGGCCCGATCCTGCTGCTCGAAGGCGTGTTCGAGCCACGCGACCTGGAGCTGTGCTCGCGGCTGCACCTGTGGCACACGGTGCATTGCGACGAGCAGATCGACTGGCTGGCGGCGCACAAGACCCAGCAGCCGCACCGGGTGTTCCTCAAGCTCAACAGCGGCATGAACCGGCTGGGCTTTGCGCCGCAAGCCTTCCGGGCCGCCTGGGCGCGCCTCAATGCCTTGCCCCAGGTCGACGAGATTTCGCTCATGACCCATTTCAGCGATGCCGACGGACCGCGCGGCGTCGATCACCAGGTGGCGGTGTTCGAGGCCGCCGCCGCCGACCTGCCGGGTGAACGCACGCTGTGCAACAGCGCCGCCATCCTGCGCCACGCCAGCCGTCCGCTGCGCGGCGCAGCCGGGGGCACGCTGGCCGCCGACTGGGTGCGCGAGGGCGTTGCGCTGTACGGCAGCGCACCGGACTTTCCGGAGCACAGCGCGGCCGACTGGGGCCTTCAGCCGACCATGACCCTGTCCAGCCGGATCATCGGCGTGCAGAGCCTGCAGCCCGGCGACACCGTGGGCTACGGTTCGACCTTCACGGCCGAGGTGCCGATGCGCATCGGAGTCGTTGCCTGCGGCTACGCCGACGGCTATCCGCGGCATGCCCCGACCGGCACCCCGGTGCTGGTGGACGGCGTGCGCACCCGCATCGTCGGGCGTGTCAGCATGGACATGATCACGGTCGACCTCGCACCGCTGGATGCCGCCGGGCTGGCCGCCGGCATCGGCAGCGAGGTGGTGCTCTGGGGTCATTCGTCCAGCGGTGCCGTCCTGCCGGTGGACGAGGTGGCGCGCCCGGCGGGAACCATCAGCTACGAAGTCCTGTGCGCGGTCGCCCAGCGGGTGCCGTTTGCCACCTGACAGACCGGGCAGAACCTGTCGGCAGCAGGTGAAAGGGCCGCCGGGGTCTTGTACCCCAGGGGGTATATGTGTATACTGTCGCAGGTATAGGAGAAACCCATGTCTGCATGCCAGCCGCCCGCCCCCGCCGTTCCTTTTGACCACCGGCCCGTCCCGGCCCGTCGTCGCCTGGCCGTCGCCCTCGCGCTGGGCGTGGTCGCCGCCGCTGCATGGCTGTCACCGGCCCGCGCGCAGGCTCCGGGACCCGAGGTGCCGGTGCTGGCGTTGGGCGAGCGCGCCGTCGGTGCCGGCCTGCTGATCGACGGCAGCCTGCAGGCGGTGCGCCAGACGGTGCTCTCCGCCCAGGCCAGCGGCCGCATCGCCAGCCTCGCCGTCAAGGCCGGTGACCGGGTGAGGGCGGGCCAGGTGCTGGCCGTCATCGACGACCGGGCAACCCAGGCCGGCGTCGCGCAGGCACAGGCGGGTGTGGCGCAGGCGCAGGCCAACCTCGCCAACGCGCGCTCTGCCTACGAGCGGACGAAGGAGCTGCGCGCCCAGGGGTTTGTCGCGCAGGCGGCGCTCGACGCGGCGCTGGCCCAGTTCCGTGCGGCCGAGGCCGGCGCCGAAGCCGCCCGGGCCGGACAGACACAGGCCGCGGTGGCCCAGGGGTTCACCCGCCTGACCGCTCCTTACGATGGCTGGGTGCTGTCCACCCACGCCGAGGCCGGTTCGCTGGCCATGCCGGGTGCACCGGTGCTCACCGTCTATGCGCCGCAGCCCATCCGGGCGGTGGTCTTCGTGCCCGCCTCGCAACAGGCCCTGGCCCATCAGGCCCAGCGCGTGGAGGTCCGGCTGCCCGACGGACGCTGGGTCCAGCCGGCCAGCCAGACCGCGCTGCCGGCCGCCGACCCGGTGTCGCAGACGGTCGAGTGGCGGCTGGACCTCAGCCCCGCCGATGGCGCCGCCCAGGTGCCCGGCCGGCAGGTACAGGTGCGCTTCGTCGGTGGCGAGGCCCAGCGCCTGGTGGTGCCGGCCTCGGCGTTGCTGCGGCGCGGCGAACTCACCGCGGTGTACGTGGTCACGCCCCGGGCCGACGGTGCCGACGGTTTCGCCCTGCGTGCGGTGCGGGTCGGTGCCAGCCATGGCGAGG
>SBFS01000281.1 GCA_006227825.1 Burkholderiales bacterium
GAACAGCGCTTCGGCGCGGTCCTTGCGGATCAGGTTCTGGGCCAGCATCAGGTAGGTGAGGTTGGCTTCGCGGATTTCGGCGAGGATCTGATCGTGGTCCATGGTGGGCTCCTGGGTGAAGGTGTCTGGTGCTGAGACGGTGACAGATTCGGTGTCGATGTGTGCAATTGTGTCGAGGGTGAAAAGTTCTTGAATCGGCGGATGTCTGTTTGCGGCGTCGGTCCGCGGATGACGTCTTGTCAGGTTTTTTCCTACACGGGCCCGCAACGCCGGCTCTGCCAGCCAACCGACAGACGGTCACCTTCCCACTCTGTGGCAGACGCGCGCAGCGCCTGTCTCCCTCACGGGCGGCCAACCGGGCAAGAGCCGGGCTGCCCCGCAGGTCGCAGGCGCGGGCCGTGGACGATGGGCGTCAACGAAAACCCGATGGGTGGTCAACAACCGGCCTTCAGCGAGGGAAACCGAAGCCGACAACGCGACGGCGCGGGACCTGCATTCACAGCGGACAACTCGATGAGCGATGGAAGGAACTGCACGGGGTCTGCGGCTCTTTTCCGGCCTATCCGTTGTCAATGACCGCTAAAGAATGCAGTCGGTGCTCCGAAATTGAAGCCAACGAACTTCTTCAAAGGTTCGTCGTCCGGCTAGCCGATGCGGCGAGGCCACCGGAGGTCCCCAGGGACCGATGGCCCTCACACAGAAAGCTCCGGTCAGTGCGGTCGGATCCTTCGGGCTCCGTCAGTCAGATTGGCAGCGATGCCGGATCACATCGGTCGACTTTTTAAAGGAGTTAGTCATGACCACCATCAACACCAACGTGATGTCCCTCAACGCCCAGCGCAACCTCACGGCCTCCCAAGGCTCGCTGGCCACCTCGATGCAGCGCCTGTCTTCGGGCCTGCGCGTCAACAGCGCCAAGGACGACGCCGCCGGCCTGGCCATTTCCGAGCGCATGAACGCCCAGGTGAAGGGCCTGAACGTGGCCGCCCGCAATGCCAACGACGGCATCTCGCTGGCGCAGACGGCAGAGGGCGCCCTGGGCAAGGTGGGCGACATGCTGCAGCGCATGCGCGAACTGGCTGTGCAGTCGGCCAACGCCACCAACAACGCCAGCGACCGCGAGGCCCTGCAGGCTGAAGTGAGCCAGCTGCGCGATGAAATCGGCCGCGTGGCCCAGGTCACCTCCTTCAACGGCACCAAGCTGCTGGACGGCTCCTTCAGTGCCGCCCAGTTCCAGGTCGGCGCCGATGCCGGCGACACCATCACCGTGGGTTCGCTGGTCAACGCCAACACCGACAGCCTGGGCAGCGCCACCTACGCCGAGGACACCCTCGCCGTCGGCACCGCCACCAACCTGGCCGCCGTCGCCGATGGCGACATCCAGGTGGCCGGCGTCTCCATCGGCGCCCTGAGCGCCGCATTCGACAGCGCTGCCCGCATCGGCCAGATCGTCGAAGGCATCAACCGCGTCTCCGGCCAGACCGGCATCAACGCCTCGCTGAACGACGCCGGCAACGCCATCGTCCTGACCAGTGAGGCCGACATCGCCGCCGACGTGATCACTGTCGACGGCACCAACGTCGCGGACCTCGCGGCCATCGGCCTGACCACCAACGCCGGCGACACGGCCGAGCTGGTGACCGGCATCGACTCGCTGAACGTTTCCTCGTTCGCGGGCTCGACCCTGGCCATCCGCCAGATCGACAGCGCCCTGAACCAGATCAACAGCGGCCGTGCCACGCTGGGTGCCCTGCAAAGCCGCTTCGAAAGCGCCATCTCGAACATCAGCGTGACCGCAGAGAACATCTCTGCCGCCCGCGGCCGCATCGTGGATGCCGACTTCGCCAAGGAAACCGCCAACCTCTCGCGCGCCCAGATCCTGCAGCAGGCCGGCACCGCGATGGTGGCCCAGGCCAACCAGGTCCCGCAGGGCGTCCTGAGCCTGCTGCGCTGATCGCGCAAGCTCCCGCCATGGCCCTGCCCTCCGGCAGGGCGTCCCGGGCGGCGGCGGCGGTGTACCGCCCCGCCGCCTCGGGCTTTGCGGGATGCACGGACCGCATGCCAGGCGCGTGCGGTGCGTACATCCTGGAAGGGAAAGCCCATGTCCACCATCTCCTCCCCTGGCATCGCCAGCGGCATCGACATCAAGTCCATCGTGTCCCAGCTGGTGGCGCTGGAGCGTGCACCCCTGCAGAACCTTCAGACCCAGGCGGCCTCGATCCGCAGCAAGGTCTCGGTCTATGGCAGCCTCAAGTCCATGGCCACCGCGCTGGGCGATGCCGCGGCCAAGCTGTCACAGGCCGGCACCTGGAGCACCGTGACCGCCAGCTCTTCCAACAGCAGTGCGGTCAGCGTCAGGGCCAGCGGGTCTGCCGCCCGCACCAGTCTTTCCGTGGAGGTGAGCAGCCTGGCCAAAGCCCAGTCCACCGCGTCCAGCGCCATCGCCAGGGACAGCGCCGCGGGCAGTGGCACGCTGAGCATCCAGATCGGCAACTGGGCTTCGGGCAGCTTTGAACCCGGCAGTGCCTCGGCGGTGGAGGTCACCGTGGACGAGTCGGATTCCCTCAGCGACATCGCCAGGAAGATCAATGACGCCGGTGCCGGTGTCAGCGCCACGGTGTTGCGTGATGCCTCGGGCGAACGCCTGCTCGTCAGGTCCAGCGAAACCGGCGAAGTCAACGGCTTTCGCATCCAGGTCAGTGACGGCGATGGCAACAACACAGACGGCAGTGGCCTGTCCATGCTGGCCTTTGACCCCGGCACGGCCAGTGGCATGAGCCTGAGCCAGGCCGGCACCAATGCCCAGGCGACGATCAACAATGTCAGCATCAGCTCGGCCAGCAACACCCTGTCCGACACCCTGCCAGGCCTGACACTGACGCTGTCGCAGGAAACCACCGCACCGGTGGAGATCAACGTCAACACCGACAAGGCCGCCATCAGGAAAAGCATCGACGCGTTTGTCGAGGCATACAACAGCCTCAATGAACTGCTCAGGACCACCACCCGGTACGACGCCGACACCAAGACCGCCGGTACGCTGCAGGGCGACAGCACGGCGGTCGGCCTGCAGAACGCCTTGCGGGGCATGATGCGCTCGGTCACGGCCAGCAGTCCCTTCAGCCGGCTGCTGGACATCGGCATCGAGGCCCAGCAGGATGGCAAGCTCTCGGTTGACGGCAGCCGGCTGGACGAGGCACTGAACAACCTCAACGGTGTCAGAGACCTGTTTGCGGCCGAGGGCGGCGGTGGGGGCAGCACCTCGCAGGGCTTCGGCCTGAAGGTCAAGGCCTTCACCGACGGCCTGATCGGCAGCACCGGCAGCCTGACCACCCGCACAGAGTCCCTGCAGACCTCGCTCAGGCGCAACGACAGGGAGCAGGAGCGGGTGATCGACCGGGCGAGCCGGGCCGAGGCCCGCTATCTGGCCCAGTACAACGCCATGGATGCGGCGGTCGGACAGCTCAATTCGCTCAATGCCTTCGTCCTCCAGCAAATCAC
>SBFS01000111.1 GCA_006227825.1 Burkholderiales bacterium
CCCGAGCAGGTGGACTGGTCGTTGCTGGAACAGACGGTGACGTTCACGCCCCGGCGCACCGCCTCGCTGCGCGCGTACTGCAGCGCGGCGACCAGGTCGTTGGCCGCGGTGGTGATGCGGTTGCCCTGGATGGTGGCCTGGAAGCTGGGCACACCCACCCCCAGCAGCACGGCCAGCACCGTGATGGTCACCATCAGCTCGATGAGGGTGAACCCCGACTGCAGGCGCAGGCACTGCAGGCGCTGGCGATCGGCAGGGGTGAAGACGTGCATGATGAGCACAGAAAAGAACATTAAAGGTTTACTCGAAATCGACTATACCGACCGCCAACCGGGCTGCTGCCGGCATCAGGACGAGTGGGCGCCAACCTCGGACGGACGGTGAGCCCGAAAACGACCGCCTCGGCCCACCCGCCGGCAGGCGTGAAATGCAGCACGCCGATGCCCCGTCTGCGGCAAGCCCTATCATCGGGCCTGACACCCCGTTTCAGGCCCCGAACCCGGGCTTCCGCCATGCACCCCGACCCCTTTCCGACCGAGGCCCGAACGCCGCCGACCCTGGCCGCCTGGCCCTGGCCCGAACTGCTGGAGAGGGCCGCCCTGTCCGTGGGCCTGTCCGAGCCCAATCCCCGCGTGGCCTGCCGCCTGCAGTTGTCGCCGGAAGTCGGGTTCGTGGGCCACACCCAGGCAGCGGGCGGGGACCATGCCGAGATACAGGCCCTGAAGGCCGCCCGGGCGGCCGGTGCCGACGTGCGCGGGTCCACGGCCTATGTCACCCTGGAGCCCTGCTCGCACCATGGCCGGACACCGCCCTGCTGCGATGCGCTGGTCGAGGCCGGGGTGGCACGGGTGGTGGTGGCCACGCTCGATCCGAACCCGGTGGTGGCGGGCCGGGGGGTGGCCCGCCTGAGGGCTGCGGGCATCGCGGTCGACGTGCTGCCGGCCGACGACCCGGCGGCGCGGGCCGCGCGCGAGCTCAACATCGGTTTTTTCAGCCGGATGGTCCGCGGCCGGCCCTGGGTGCGGATGAAGCTGGCGGCCTCGCTGGACGGCATCACCGCCCTGCCCGATGGCCAGAGCCAGTGGATCACCGGGGAGCCGGCCCGCGCCGACGGCCACGCCTGGCGGGCGCGGGCCGGCGCCGTGCTCACAGGCATCGGCACCGTGCTCGACGACGACCCCATGCTGGACGTGCGGCTGCATCCGGCCACGCGCCAGCCGCACCTGGTGGTCGTCGACAGCCGCCTGCAGACGCCACCGGCCGCGCGCCTCTTCGGCCAGCCCGCCCACGGCCTGCCACGCCAGGTCTGGATCTATGGTGCCGACGACCCACCGGGCGCACGGACGGCGCTGGAGGCCCGCGGAGCCCAGGTGCGCAGCCTGCCCGGCCCAGGCGGGAAGGTGGACCTGGCCGCCTTGCTGGCAGACCTGGCGCGGCGCGAGGTCAACGAGCTGCACCTGGAGGCGGGACACAAGCTCAACGGCTCCTTCCTGCGCGAAGGCCTGGTCGACGAATGCCTGCTCTACCTGGCGCCGACCCTGCTCGGGCAAGGGGCCGGCCTGTCGAACTTCGGGCCGCTGCAGCGCCTGTCCGACGGCCTGGCGCTGCACTTCGTGTCGGTCGATCCGGTGGGCGACGACCTGCGCATCGTCGCCCGCGTGCGGGGGCGCGATGCCTTCCTGGACGGCCAGGCCTGGGCACCGGCCGGCGGCTGACCCCTGGCCTTCCGCAGGCTGCCCGGCGCGGCGCTGAAGCCGGGCCGCAACCCTGCGACAATAGCAGGATGTTTACCGGCATCATCACCGGCGTGGGGCGCATCGCCGCCCTCGACGACCTGGGCTCTTCCACCGACCACGGCAAACGCCTGCACATCGAGGCGCCGCCGGCTTACCTCGACGACGTGGGCCTGGGCGACAGCATTGCCCTCGACGGCGCCTGCATGACCGTGACGTCCATCGACGCCCCCCGGCGGCTGTTCACCATCGACATCTCGGCCGAGTCCCTCTCGCGCACCAGCGGCCTGGCCCAGGCCGGCCGGCGGGTGAACCTGGAGAAGGCCTTGCGGGCGCACGACCGCCTGGGCGGACACATCGTCTCCGGCCACGTGGACGGCGTCGGCCAGGTGACCCGCTTCGAGCGGGTCGGCGAGAGCTGGGAACTGCGGGTGCTGGCACCGCCGGCGCTGGCCCGCTTCCTGGCCTACAAGGGCTCGGTCGCCGTCAACGGCGTCAGCCTGACGGTCAACCGCGTGGACGACCGCAGCGACGGTTGCGAGTTCAGCATCAACCTCATTCCCCACACGGTCGAAAACACCGCGCTGGGCGACCTGGCCACCGGCAGCCGGGTCAACCTCGAGATCGACACCGTGGCCCGCTACGTCGAGCGCATGCTCGGCGCCGGCCTGCCCCCCAAGGACACCAACCCATGAACGCACCCCAGAACCCTCCGCCGGTGGCCATCTCGCCGGTCGAGGACATCGTGGCCGAGATGCGCGCCGGCCGCATGGTCATCCTGGTCGACGAGGAAGACCGTGAAAACGAGGGCGACCTGGTGCTGGCCGCCGACCACGTCACGCCGGAAGCCATCAACTTCATGGCGCGCTTCGGCCGCGGCCTGATCTGCCTGACGCTGACCCGTGATCGCTGCGAACGCCTGCGGCTGCCGCCCATGGTGCCGCGCAACGGCACCAAGATGGGCACGGCCTTCACCGTCTCGATCGAGGCGGCCGAGGGCGTGACAACCGGCATTTCTGCCGCCGACCGGGCCCGCACGGTGCAGGTGGCGGTGGCTGCCGAGGCGCGGGCCGAAGACCTGGTCCAGCCCGGCCACATCTTCCCGCTGCAGGCGGTGGACGGTGGCGTGCTGATGCGCGCCGGGCACACGGAGGCCGGCTGCGACCTGGCCGGCATGGCCGGCTGCACGCCGGCGGCCGTGATCTGCGAGATCATGAAGGATGACGGGACCATGGCCCGGCTGCCGGACCTGCAGCTCTTCGCCGCCGAGCACGGCCTGAAGATCGGCACCATCGCCGACCTGATCGAGTACCGCAGCCGCACGGAAAGCCTGGTGCGCAAGCTCGGCAGCCGCAGCCTGAACACGGCCTTCGGCGAGTTCACCGCCCACGCCTTCCGCGACGCCACCAGCGGTGCCGTCCACCTGGCGCTGGTGCGCGGCCAGTGGGAGCCCGGACATGCCGTGGACGTGCGGGTGCACGAGCCCCTGTCGGTGCTGGACGCGCTGGAGGTCGGACGCTCCATGCACAGCTGGAGCCTGGAAGCCAGCCTGCGCCACATCGCCGAGGCCGACAGCGGCGTGGCGGTGCTGCTCAACTGCGGCGAGACCGCCGAGCAGCTGCTGGCCCAGTTCGAGGGCAGCGCACGCTCGGCCCAGGCGCCCGAGCGGGGCCGCATGGATCTGCGCACCTACGGCATCGGCGCGCAGATCCTGCGCGAATGCGGTGTGCAGCGCATGCGCCTGCTGGGCGCGCCCCGGCGCATGCCCAGCATGGCCGGCTACGGCCTGGAGATCACCGGCTTTCTGGGCCGCAACGACTGAAACCCCTTCTCAACAGGACAACCCACCCATCATGTTCGGCGCAGACAAAGGCTCCACCGACCTGCTCGACGGCCGCAAGCTGGTCATCGGCATCGTGCAGGCGCGCTTCAACGAAGGCATCACCAACGCGCTCCACCAGGCCTGTCGCTCCGAGCTGCTGGCACTGGGCGTGCAGGAGAAGAACATCACCCACGTGACCGTGCCGGGCGCCCTGGAGGTGCCGGTGGCCCTGCAGGCCATGGCCGAGCGGGACGATTTCGATGCCCTGATCGCCCTGGGCTGCATCATCCGCGGCGAGACCTACCACTTCGAGCTGGTGGCCAACGAATCGGGCGCCGGCGTCACCCGCGTCTCGCTGGACACCCACACCCCGATCGCCAATGCCATCCTGACCACCGAGAACCTGGAGCAGGCGGTGGCCCGCCAGGAAGAGAAGGGCCGCGATGCCGCGCGGGTGGCTGTCGAGATGGCACACGTCCTCGAGAAGATCGGCTAACCAGTCTGCCTTGGGGCGGCCCGGCGGCAGGCACTCAACACATCGCATGAACACCGAGAACACCAAACCCCGCAAGGCGGCCGACAAGTCGGCACGCACACGCGCCCGCGAGTTTGCACTGCAGGCCCTCTACCAGCACCTGGTCGGGCGCAACGAGGCAGCAGACATCGACGCGTTCACGCGCGACCTCTCGGGTTTCCACAAGGCCGACAGCGTGCATTTCGACGCCCTGCTCCACGGCTGCCTGTCGCAGGGCGCCGTGCTCGATGAGCTGCTGACGCCGCTGCTGGACCGGCCGCTGGCCGAGATCTCGCCCATCGAGCACGGCGTGCTCTGGATCGGTGCCTACGAGTTCCGCCAGTGTCCCGATGTGCCCTGGCGCGTGGTGCTCAACGAATGCATCGAGCTGGCCAAGTCTTTCGGCGGCACCGACGGCCACAAGTACGTCAACGGCGTGCTGCACAGGCTGGCCGCGCAACTGCGCCCGCACGAGGTGTCCGCCGGCGAGGGGCGGCCGGCGGCGCGCGGCTGAGGCAGACCGATGCGACTTTCGCAACGCGCCCGGCGCGTCCAGCCCTTCTATGTGATGGAACTGGCCAAGGTGGCCGCCCGCGTGGCCGCCGCGCAAGGCCCGGCGGGCCGGCCGATGATCTACCTGAACATCGGCGAGCCTGATTTCACCGCGCCGCCCCTGGTGCAGGCCGCGGCCGGGCAGGCGATCCGGGAGGGCAGGAGCCAGTACACGCAGGCCACCGGGCTGCCCGCCCTGCGCGAGGCCATCAGCGGCTGGTACGCCACCCGCTTCGGCCTGTCGGTCGACCCCGAACGCATCGTCGTGACCGCCGGGGCCTCGGCTGCCCTGCAGCTGGCCTGCCTGGCACTGATAGATGCGGGTGACGAGGTGCTCATGCCCGACCCGAGCTACCCCTGCAACCGGCAGTTCGTGCAGGCGGCCGAGGGCCGGCCGGTGCTGCTGCCGTCGACCCCGGCCGAGCGCTTCCAGCTCAGCGCCGAGCGGGTGCGCCAGGCCTGGGGGCCGGCCACACGGGGCGTGCTGCTGGCCTCGCCGTCCAACCCCACCGGCACCTCGATCGAGCGCGGCGAGCTCGAAGGCATCGCCCGCCACGTGAGGGAGCGCGGCGGCGTGATGCTGGTCGACGAGATCTACCTGGGACTGAGCCACGAGGAGGCCTTCGGTCACAGCGCCCTGGGCCTGCCCGACGGACTGGGCGAGGACGTCATCAGCATCAACAGCTTCAGCAAATACTTCAACATGACCGGCTGGCGCCTGGGCTGGCTGGTGCTGCCGCCGGCTCTGGTGCCGGCGGTGGAGCGGCTGGCGCAGAACCTGTTCATCTGCGCCAGCACGATTGCCCAGCATGCGGCCCTGGCCTGCTTCCACCCGGATTCGCTGGCCGTCTACGAGGCGCGGCGCGCCGAATTCAGGGCCCGGCGCGACTGGTTCATTCCGCAGCTCGATCGGCTGGGGCTGGACGTTCCGGTGCGGCCCGACGGCGCCTTCTACGCCTGGGTGGATGTCGGCCGCTGGTGCGATCGCTGGGGTATTCCCCTGCGGACCGACGACCCGGAGGCCGGCGGCAGCTGGGCGCTGGCGCGCGCGCTGATGGAGCGTTGCCAGATCGCAGCCACCCCGGGCCGCGATTTCGGCGAGGCCGAGCCCTGGCGCTACCTTCGGCTGTCCACGGCCAGCTCGATGGCGCAGTTGCAGGAAGCCGTCGCCCGGCTGGAGGAGGCCCGATGACGGACGCGCCGGGCAACACCATGGACGGTGCGGGGGCCCCGTTCCGGTGGCCGGTGCGCATCTACTGGGAGGACACCGACGCCGGCGGCATCGTGTTCTATGCCAACTACCTCAAGTTCTTCGAGCGTGCCCGCACCGAATGGCTGCGGCACCTGGGCATCGGGCAGCAGCGCCTGCGCGAGGAGGTCGGCGGGATGTTCGTGGTCACCGGCACCGCCCTGAGCTACCACCGGCCGGCCCGGCTGGATGATTTGCTTGTCGTTACAGCCTCGGTCCGGGAAAGCGGCCGCGCCTCGATCACAATTGCACAGACCGCATCGCTGCAGGGACCGGCGGGTGAACCCGACACCCTGCTGTGCGAAGGCACCATCCGCATCGGCTGGGTGAACGCGGCCAACCTGAGGCCGCAGCGCCTGCCGCCCGAGATCAGGCAGGTGCTGGGCCTGTCCTGATGCCACCTGAACCAATTCCGAACCGAGGCCTCTGAGTCGCCATGCCGCAAGATTTTTCCATAGTCCAGTTGATGCTGGAGGCCAGCTGGGTGGTGCAGGCCGTGGTGGTGCTGCTCATCCTGATGTCGGTCATCAGCTGGGCCGCCATTTTCCGCAAGGTCTTCGCCATCAAGGGGGTGCGCGCCCACAACGAGGGCTTCGAACGCGAGTTCTGGTCCGGCACCAGCCTGAGCGAGCTCTACAGCGCCGCGGCGCAGACGGCCCGCCACGGCGGCCCGATGGAGCGCATCTTCGCCAGCGGGATGCGCGAGTACCAGAAACTGCGCGAACGCCGCATTGCCGAGCCGGGCACCCTGCTGGACGGCGCACGGCGCGCCATGCGGGCCAGTTTCCAGCGCGAGCTCGACGTGCTCGAGACCAACCTGTCCTTCCTGGGAACGGTCGGCTCGGTGGCACCCTACGTCGGCCTTTTTGGCACCGTCTGGGGCATCATGCACGCCTTCACCGGCCTGGCCTCGATGGAGCAGGTCACCCTGGCCACGGTGGCGCCGGGCATTGCCGAGGCGCTCGTGGCCACCGCCATCGGCCTGTTTGCCGCCATTCCGGCGGTGGTTGCCTACAACCGCTTCACCCACGACATCGACCGTCTGGCCATCCAGATGGAGACCTTCATGGAAGAGTTCTCCAACATCCTGCAGCGCAACCTGGGCGCCCCGCCGGCGCCCGCCCGCTGAGACGGAGGTTCAGCCGCCATGGCCAGCGCCCGCGGACGCATCCGCCGCACCAAGAACGAGATCAACATGGTCCCGTTCATCGACGTGATGCTGGTGCTGCTGATCATCTTCATGGTCACCGCGCCCCTGATCTCACCCAGCCAGATCGATCTGCCCACGGTCGGCCAGGCCAGCGCGGCACCCAAGGGTTACGTGCAGGTGCTGATCGACAAGGAAGAGCAGATCCAGGTGCGCCAGGGCAGCGGCAACCGCGACGCCCGTGCGGCCACCCTGCGCGACCTCGGCGAGCAGGTGCGGTCGGTGCAGAGCCTGGTCAGCCCGACCGAGACCGCGCAGGTGCCGGTGGTCATCACCGCCGACAAGTCGATCCGCTACGAGACGGTGGTCAAGGTGATGGACACCCTGCGGCGCAGCGGCATCGAACGGGTCGGGCTGTCGGTGCAGACCGGAGGCTGATGTGGGGCTGAGCCAGCTCACGCACGGCGACAGCGGGACGACCGATTTCAAGCCGCCCCCGCCAGGGCACTGGTCGATGCCGGTGACACTGGCGGTGCTGGTGCACGGCGCGCTGATCGTGGCCTTGGCCTGGGGCGTGAACTGGAACAAGGACGCAACGCCGGTGGCGTTCGAGGCCGAGCTGTGGTCGTCGCTGCCGCGCGAGGCCGCCCCGCGGGCGGTGCAACCCCCGCCCCCTCCGCCCGCTCCCCCGCCGGCACCTGAACCGCAGCCCCGGCCGGCGCCGGCGCCACCACCGGCACCCGCCCCGGCCCCGGTGAGCCAGGAGCCCGACATCGCCACCCAGCAGGCCCGCAAGAAAGCCGATGAGGAGAGACGGGCGCGCGAGGAGGCTGCCCGCAAGGCCGAGGCCCAGCGCAAGGCCGCTGCCGAAAAGGCGGCCGCCGAGAAGGCAGCGGCGGAAAAGGCCGCGGCCGAACGTCGCGAGCGCCAGAGGCAGGAGCAGGCGCGCCGCGAGCGTGAACGGCAGGAAGCCGAGCGCCGTGCGGCCGCCCAGGAGCAGGCCGAGCGGCAGGCACGCGAGGAGCAGATTCGCCGCATGATGGGCCAGGCAGGGGCCACCGGTGCGCCAGACGCCCAGGGCACGGCCGAACGCGCCAGCGGCCCCTCGGCCGGCTACGCGGCACGGGTGGCCGCCCGCATCCGCCCGAACATCGTCTACACGGAGGAGTTTCCCGCCAGCCTGGCGACCGAGGTCGAGGTGCGGGCCGCACCGGACGGCAGCATCATGTCGCGACGCGTGGTGCGCGGCAGCGGCAATGCGGCCTGGGACAACGCGGCGCTGCGGGCCATCGACCGCACCGGCAGCCTCCCGCGCGACACAGACGGCCGGGTGCCTTCCCCGCTGGTCATCGTGGTGCGTCCGCTGGACTGAACCGGGGTTCAGTCGAAAACGATCTCCGCGCGCTGCCCGTCGGCCTGCGCCATCCAGCTGGCCAGGGCGGCATCGGTCGGATAGAACAGGGCCCGGTCGTCGAGCTGGAGTTCGCAGCAGGCTCCCTGGCGCTGCAGCGCCAGGCGCACCGGCAGTCCGCGCACCCGCTCACCCTGTTCGGTGGACTCGCGCTGGGGCGGAAATTCGCCCACCAGCCGCGCCACCTCGGGCGGGTGTCCGTTGACGGCCACCCGCAGGTACTTGCCGAACCGGCAGCGGGCGGCCGCCAGGTCCCACATCTGCTGCACCTTCACCCGCAGTCCGCCGGAGAAACGGTCGGGCTGCACGGTGGCCTGCACGATGAGCAGTTCGTCGTCCCTGAGCGCGTGGCGGTGCTGCTGGATGAGGCCTTCGTCGGCACTGACCTCCAGCACGGCCGTGCCGTCGTCGAGCTTGAAGAAGGCGATGCGCCCGCGCTGGCCGTTGATCACGCGCAGCTCGGAGACGATGCCCGCCAGCACCACAGGGTCCCGGGTCTCGGCGACGTCGACCAGTTCGGTGCGCACGAAGCGCCTGACTTCCTGCCGCACCTCGTCGAACAGGTGACCCGAGAAATAGAAGCCGATGGCGGTCTTCTCGTGCGTCAGCCGTTCCTTGACCCCCCAGGGGGTGGTGGCCACCAGCGCCGGCTCCTGCGTGCTGGAGCCATGGCTGTCCTCGCCCATCAGGTCGAACAGGCCACCCTGGTGGGCGTTGGCCTGGGTGGTGGCCGCGTACTCGAAGGCCAGGTCCACCGAGGCCAGCAGCTCGGCCCGGTTCAGGTGCAGCGAGTCGAACGCCCCGGCCTTGATCAGCGCCTCGACGGTGCGCTTGTTGATGCGCTGGCGGTCAACCCGCAGGCAGAAGTCGAACAGGCTGGTGAACGGACCCTTCTCGTGGCCGTTCGGACCTTCTCCGCGCCCCTCGCGCGCGGCCACGATGGCCTCGATGGCCAGTTCGCCCGTGCCCTTGACGGCACCCAGACCATAGCGGATCAGCCTGTCGCTGACCGGCACGAAGCGGTGGACCCCGCGGTTGACGTCGGGCGGCGCGAAGTCCATGCCCATCTTGCGCGCATCCTCGACCAGCACCTTGAGCTTGTCGGTGTTGTCCATCTCCACGGTCATGTTGCCGCAGAAGAATTCGGCCGTGTAGTGCACCTTCAGCCA
>SBFS01000138.1 GCA_006227825.1 Burkholderiales bacterium
CCGACGAGCCCGCCACGCAGGCCGCCGAGCCCCCGGCGGCAGCCGCGCCGGCACAGGACGAGCAGCTCGAGGCGCGCAAGAAGCAGGCCGAACAGGCCGAGAAGGCGCGGCAGCAGGCCGAGAACGAACGGGTGGCACGTGTCCGGCGGGACAACTGCGAACGTGCGACGCGGGCCCGCAACACGCTCAATTCCGGCATCCGCATCTCGACCACCAACGCCAGGGGGGAAGTCGAGATCATGGACGACAGGGCCAGGGCGGCCGAAATGCAGCGACTGGACCGCATCATCGCCTCGGACTGCGGCCCCATGCCGCAGGCACCTCAGTAACCCGCTTTTGACCCGGGGCGGCGGCTGGCAAACAGACCCGAGCCCCTGGCGCCCTGGGCGACGAAGCGCTCACGGCGCGCCACCTTGGGGTCGACCCGCAGCGGCCTGCACGCCTCCAGCCGGTCGCCATCACGCAGCGCCTGGTGACGGGTGATCTTTCGCCCCCAGACCGAAAGCGAGACCTGGCCCTGCGCCAGCTCGGGAAACCGCTCCAGCCATCCGGCCGCCTGCAAGGCTCCCCAGGCGTCGAGGCCGTCGGGCAGCGTCAGACGTTCCTCATGACAGCACCGGGGCGCGCTGGCGTAGACCAGGACGACATCCATCACGGCCCCTGCAGCGGGTCGCTGCCGTACACCTGGTCGGCGCGCCGGACGAAGGCGTCCACCAGGTTGGCCGCGATCTTGTCGAACACCGGCCCCACCAGCTTGGCCAGCGAGGCACTGGCGAACCCGTAGCGCAGGTCGAAGGTGATCTTGCACGCCCGCTGGCTGCCGTCCCCCAGCGGATGGAACTCCCAGTGACCTTCGAGCTGGGAAAACGGACCGTCGACCAGGCTCAGGTGGACCTGGCGGTCCTCGATGTGCGTGTTGCGGGTGGTGAAACTCTGTCGCAGCCCGCCGAAGGCGATGCCGACCCGTGCCAGCATGCCATCTTCGGTCCGCTCGAGCACCTCGCCCTGGTCGCACCAGGGAAGGAACTGGGGGTAGTGCTGCACTTCGGTCACGAGCGCGAACATCTCGTGGGCGCTGTGCCAGAGCAAAACGGACTTGTTGATCGATTTCATACAATCTGGGATTGCCCGGTGGCTTCGGGTCCGTCCAGCGTCGAGGCCGTTGCCGACCCGCGGAACGTCCGCCGACCAGGACCCTGGACCCGCTGTCCCGATGTGCCTGCGGGACATTGTATGGGCCCCCGGCGCCCCCACCTGATATTCCATGGCCTCCCCCTCCACCAAGAAAGCCTCCGCCAAGTCCGCAGACGCCCGTCTGGCCGACAACAAGAAGGCCCTGTTCAACTATGCCATCGAGGAACGCTTCGAGGCAGGCATGGTGCTGCAGGGCTGGGAGGTCAAGGCCTTGCGGGAAGGCAAAGTCCAGCTGACCGACGGCTATGTGGTGGTCCGCGACGGCGAACTGTTCCTGATCGGCTGCCAGATCAACCCGCTGCGCACCGCCTCCACCCATGTCACGGCCGAGGCCACACGCACCCGCAAGCTGCTGCTGCACAAGGACCAGATCCGCCGCCTGATCGGCAAGACCGAACAGAAGGGTTTCACCATCGTGCCGCTGAACCTGCACTGGAAGAACGGCAAGGTCAAATGCGAGATTGCGCTGGCCAAGGGCAAGGCCGAGCACGACAAGCGGGACACCATCAAGGAACGCGAAGGCCGGCGCGAGGTCGAGCGGGCCATGAAGCAGCGGCAGCGCTGAGGCCGCCGCCCTTCAGGACCCCAGACGGGCCAGCGGATGCGCCCACGCGGGCCAGGGCGAGCGGAAGAACCCCTCGACGGCCGCCACGTCGACATCTTCCACCCGGGCCGGGTTCCACCTGGGGCTGTGGTCCTTGTCGATCGCCAGCGCGCGGATGCCCTCGACCGTCTCGCTGGCGGCGCCGCTTCGCCCCAGATGGCGTGCATGGAAGCAGTGGCGAACCATGTCGCGCTCCATGCGCAGGTCCTCCACCAGGCCCATGTTCCTGGCCCGGCGGATCTGCGCCAGCACGACGTGCAGCATCAGCGGAGAACGCGCGCGCAGAAGGGCAGCGGTTTCCCTGGCCCAGCCGGAGTCCGACGACTCGAGTGCCCGGACGATGGAGGTGGCATCCTCGAGCCCGAAACAGGCGTTCATCTCTTCGGCGGGCCAGCCGGCCTGCGCAGGCACACGCGCCTGGTAGGTCCGGCACCAGCGCTCCACGGCCTCGCCGGACTCGAACGGCGTGCTGGCCAGTGTCTCCCACAGGGAGTGCAGGCGCGCGCTGTCCACGGCCAGGTCGGCCAGCCCGGCCGCCAGGGCTTCGGCCGCGTTCAGCACACGGCCGGTCAGCGCCAGGTACTCGCCCAGGCGTCCGGGGCAGCGGCTGAGGAAGTACCCGCCGCCCACGTCAGGGAAAAGGCCGATGTTGGTCTCGGGCATGGCCAGCTTGCTGCGCTCGGTGACCACCCGCAGGCTGGCCCCCTGGCTGATGCCCATGCCGCCGCCCATGCAGATGCCATCCATCAGGGCGATGTAGGGCTTGGTGTAGGTGTGCACCAGGTGGTTCAGCGCGTACTCTTCGGTGAAGAAGTCCTCCAGCGCGGGGTCGCCGGACAGCGCCGCCTGGTGGAAGAAGCGGATATCCCCGCCGGCACAGAAGGCGCCGAACGGCCCTTCCTTGCCGGTGCCGCGGATGACCACCGCCAGCACCTGCGGATCTTCGCGCCAGCGCATCAGGGCCGCGGTGATCTCCCGGATCATGCCCAGCGAGAGGGCATTGAGGGCCCGGGGCCGGTTGAGCGTCAGGCACCCTACGCGGCCCCGGATCTCGGCCAGGACGTGGGCTTCATCTGTGGTCTGCATGTCTGTCTCCGGTGGGGGTCTCGTCTCTGGCCGGTTCGGCCTGTGTCTGCAGGGTCTGTATGCGCGGCATGACCCGGCGGCTGCGCCAGCCCAGCAGTTCGTTGACCAGCAGGGCGCCAATCACCAGGCTGCCGCCTGCGATCACCTCGGCACCCGGTGCCTCGCCCGCACCGAGCCAGGCCAGCAGGATGCCGAAGATGACCTCCAGCAGGGCCAGCAGCGAGACCTCGGGGGCCTTGAGCACCTGGGCGCAGATCACGCACAGGGCACAGGGAATGGCCAGCTGGAACAGGCCCAGGCCCGCCAGCCAGGCGACGTCCGCTGCCGTGGCGGCAAACGGCAGCGCCATCGGCAGGGTCGCCAGGCTGGAGATCACCGCCCCCAGCAGGACGGAGGGCACCAGGTCGATCCGCTCGCCATGCGACTGGCTGCGCTGCACCACGGTCCAGTTCACCGCACTGGCCAGGGGCACGCACAGGGCGATCAGGGAGCCCAGCAGCAGGTCCGGGGCGCCGGAACCGGTGTCGGCGAAGGCCTCCAGGAACTGGCTGCCGTACATGTGGACGATGCCGGCGCCGGCCACCAGCACCGCCATCCAGGTCCGCAGGGGCAGGGCATGCCCGATCACCATCCGCGCCAGCAAGGCCGTGAACAGGGGGCCCAGCGACATGATGATCAGCACGTTCGCCACGCTGGTGAACGTCAGGGCCAGCATGAAGGCCGTGAACATCACGCTCCAGCAGGCGCCCGAAATCCAGAAAGCCGGCGACCGCGGCTGCAGCCCCCAGTGCCTGTGGAGCCACCGGCCAAGCGCCGAACCTTCCCGCACAGGGCCGGTGGGCTCCCCACCAGCGGCATGCCGCCACAGGGGCAGGATCACCACCAGCGACAGCGCGGTGAACGCGCTGCGCCAGAACGTCACCTCGAAACGGGCGGCGGACTCCAGCTGGCGCGTGACCACCCCCGCGATGGACCACAGCAGCGCCACCCCCACCATCAGGAACACCGCCTGGGTGTGCCCCAGGCGAACGCCGCCGGTCATGCTTCCTTGGAGGCCCGCTTGCGCTCATGCTCCTTGAGGAAACGCTTGCGCAGGCGGATGCTCTTGGGCGTGATCTCGACCAGCTCGTCGTCCTCGATGAACTCGACACCGTACTCCAGCGTGAGCTCGATCGGGGGTGTGACCTTGATCGCATCTTCCTTGCCGCTGACGCGGAAGTTGGTCAGCTGCTTGGTGCGCGTGGCGTTGACCACCAGGTCGTTCTCGCGGTTGTGCACGCCGACGATCATGCCCTCGTAGACCGGGTCACCGGCCCTGACGAACATACGCCCGCGGTCGTCGAGCTTGCCGAGCGCGTAGGTGAAGATCTCGCCATCGTCCATGGAGATCAGCACACCGTTCTTGCGGCTGGCCAGCTCCCCCTTGTGCGGTTCGTAGCCGTCGAAGATGTTGGAGATCAGACCCGAGCCCCGGGTGAGGTTGAGGAACTCGTTGGAAAAGCCGATCAGGCCGCGCGCCGGAATCCGGTACTCCAGGCGCACGCGGCCGCGGCCGTCGGGTTCCATGTTGACCAGCTCGCCCTTGCGCTCGCCCAGCGCCTGCATCACCCCACCCTGGTGTCCTTCCTCGATGTCGGCCGTCACGAGCTCGATCGGCTCGCACCGCACGCCGTCCACGTCCTTGAACACCACGCGCGGCTTGCCGACCGCCAGTTCGTAACCCTCCCGGCGCATGTTCTCCAGCAGGATGGTCAGGTGCAGTTCGCCGCGTCCCGAGACCTCGAACACGCCATCCTCGTCGGTTTCCTTGACGCGCAGGGCCACGTTGCTCTGCAGCTCCTTCTGCAGGCGGTCCCAGATCTGCCGGCTGGTCACGAACTTGCCCTCGCGTCCGGCCAGCGGACTGGTGTTGACGCAGAAGTTCATGGTCAGCGTGGGCTCGTCCACCTTGAGCACCGGCAGGGGTCGCGGATTGGCCGGGTCGGTCACCGTGACACCGATGCCGATGTCCTCGATGCCGTTGATCAGGACGATGTCACCGGGCCCCGCCTCGCTGACCTGGACCCGGTCCAGCCCCTGGAACTTGTGCACCTGGTTGATGCGGCCCTTGAAGGTCTTGCCGTCCGCCCCCTCCATGACCAGCACCTCCATGGCCGGCCTGATGACGCCCGCGCTGATCCGCCCCACGCCGATGCGCCCGACGAAGCTGTTGTAGTCCAGGGCCGAGATCTGCAGTTGCAGCGGATCGGCCGGGTTGCCTTGGTGGGCCGGCACATGCTTGAGGATGGTGTCGAACAGCGCCGACATGTCAGGACCCCACTGCTCGCCCGGCTCGCCTTCCTCCAGGGAAGACCAGCCGTTGATGCCCGAGGCATACACGACCGGAAAGTCCAGCTGCTCGTCGGTGGCTCCGAGCTTGTCGAACAGGTCGAAAGCGGCGTTGATGACCTTGTCCGGATTGGCGCCGGGCTTGTCCACCTTGTTGACCACCACGATGGGCTTGAGACCCAGGGCCAGGGCCTTCTTGGTCACGAAGCGGGTCTGGGGCATCGGCCCTTCCTGGGCGTCGATGAGCAACAGCACCCCGTCGACCATGGACAGCGCGCGCTCGACCTCGCCGCCGAAGTCGGCGTGGCCGGGTGTGTCGACGATGTTGATGTGGGTGCCCTTCCAGCTCACGGCGCAGTTCTTGGCCAGGATGGTGATGCCGCGCTCGCGCTCGATGGCGTTGTTGTCCATCACCGTGTCCTCCACCTTCTCGTGGGCCGCGAAGGTGCCCGACTGCCGCAGCAGCTGGTCGACCATGGTGGTCTTGCCATGGTCGACGTGGGCGATGATGGCGATGTTGCGGATCTGTTTGCTCATGTTTCGGTTTCCAGGATTTGCTGTATTTCGATGGGGCTCAGCAGCCGCCCCGCAATGAGTTCGCCGGCCACGGTGTGGCCGCTGCCGAGCAGCACCGGCTCCGTGCCGCCGCCCGCCGGCGGGCCGTAGACGGCCACCCGCGGCTGGTCCGGCCAGTCACCGCGGCGGCGCAGGCCGCCGAGAAAGCGGGCAGCATCTTCGCTGGCCAGCGTGACAGGCCGATGATCGGGCAGCAGCGACTGCACCGGCAGCAGGCGCTGCATGCGCTCGTTTTCGGGCAGGGCCTCCAGCGCCTCGAGGGTGATGCACTGTCCGGCCGTGAAGGGCCCGGTCTGCACACGGCGCAGCATCGTCAGGTGCCCGCCGCAGCCCAGTGCCCGGGCCAGGTCCTCGCCCAGGGTGCGGATGTAGGTGCCCTTGGAGCAGCGCACCCGCAGCCGCAGATGCGGGGTTTGGCCCTGCAGCTGCATCTCCAGCAGCTCCAGGTCGTGGATGGTGACCCGCCTGGCCTCCCGCTCGACAGCCACCCCTTCGCGGGCGTATTCGTACAGCGCCTTGCCCTCTTTCTTGAGGGCGCTGTACATGGGCGGGACCTGCTCGATCACACCGGTGAAGGCGTCGAGCACCTCCACCACCTGCCCCGCGCTGCAGGTCACGGGCCGGGTCTGGAGCACGTCGCCCTCTGCATCGCCGGTGGTGGTGGTCACGCCCAGGCGCACCACCGTCTCGTAGGTCTTGTCGGCGTCCAGGTGCAACTGGCTGAACTTGGTGGCGGCGCCGAAACAGATCGGCAGGACACCGGTGGCCAGGGGATCGAGGGTTCCGGTGTGCCCCGCCTTCTCGGCGCGCAGCAGCCACTTGGCCTTCTGCAAGGCTTGGTTGCTGGAGATGCCCAGCGGCTTGTCGAGCAGCAGAACCCCGTGCACGGGGCGACGCTGCACCCGTGCACGAGGAGCAGCCGTCATCTCAATCCCCGTCCTTGGACCGTGACGCGACGGCCTTGGCAATCAGGGCATTCATGTCGGCCGCCCGCTCGGTCGTGCGATCGAAGACGAAGTGCAGCGTCGGCACCGTGTGGATGTGCAGCCGTTTGAACAGGCCGTTGCGCAGGAAGCCGGCGGCCGCATTGAGGCCGGCGGCCGTCTCTTCCGGACTGCCCGTCAGCAGGCTGAAATAGACCTTGGCATGGGCATAGTCCGGCGTGACCTCGACCGCGTTGATGGTGACCATGCCGACCCGCGGGTCCTTGAGCTCGCGCGCGATCAGCTCGGCCAGATCCCTCTGGATCTGGTCGGCGACGCGGAACCCGCGGTTCGGAACGGTGGACTTTCGCGGCATGGCTTACAGCGTCCGGGCGATTTCCTTGATCTCGAAGAACTCCAGCTGGTCACCTTCCTTGATGTCGTTGTAGTTCTTGAGCTTGATACCGCACTCGAAGCCTTCCTTGACCTCGCGTACATCGTCCTTGTGCCGCTTGAGCGACTCCAGTTCGCCGGTGTAGATGACCACGTTGTCGCGCAGCAGGCGGAAATGGGCGCTGCGGGTCACCTGTCCCGAGGTCACCATGCAGCCGGCCACGGTGCCGATCTTCGAGGCCACGAACACGGTGCGGATCTCCGCGGTGCCGATGTCCTCCTCGCGCTTCTCGGGCGCCAGCATGCCGGACATGGCCGCCTTGAGCTCGTCGACCGCGTCGTAGATGATGTTGTAGTAGTGGATGTCGACATCGTTGCCCTCTGCCAGCTTGCGGGCACCGGCATCGGCACGGACGTTGAAGCCGATCACGATGGCACGCGAGGCGATGGCCAGGTTGATGTCGGACTCGCTGATGCCACCGACCCCGGCATACACCAGCTGCACCTTGACCTCGTCGGTCGACAGCTTGAGCAGCGACGTGGACAGCGCTTCCTGCGAACCCTGCACGTCCGCCTTGATGATGATCGGCAGGGTCTTGACCTCGCCGGCCGTCATCTCGGAGAACATGTTCTCCAGCTTGGCGGCCTGCTGCTTGGCCAGCTTGGTGCTGCGGTACTTGCCGGCGCGGTAGGTCGCGATCTCGCGCGCGCGGCGCTCGTCGGCCAGGACCATGAACTCGTCGCCGGCGTGGGGGACTTCGGAGAGGCCCTGGATCTCCACCGGGATGGAGGGGCCGGCTTCCTTCGCCGGCCTGCCGTTTTCGTCCAGCATGGCACGGACACGACCGGAGGTCTGGCCCGCGAGCACCACGTCACCGACCTTGAGGGTGCCCGACTGCACCAGCACCGTGGCCACGGCACCGCGGCCCTTGTCCAGACGCGCCTCGATCACCAGGCCCTTGGCCATGGCGTCCACCGGCGCCTCGAGTTCCAGCACCTCGGCCTGCAGCAGCACCTGCTCCAGCAGATCGTCGACGCCCTGGCCGGTCTTGGCCGAGACGGCCACGAAGGGCGAATCGCCACCGAATTCCTCGGGCACCACCTCTTCGGCCACCAGCTCGGCCTTGACCTTCTCGATGTTGGCCTCGGGCTTGTCGGCCTTGGTCATGGCCACGACGATCGGAACACCGGCCGCCTTGGCATGCTTGATCGCCTCCTTGGTCTGCGGCATGACGCCATCGTCGGCGGCACAGACCAGGATGACGATGTCGGTCGCCTGCGCACCCCGGGCACGCATGGCCGTGAACGCCTCGTGACCGGGCGTGTCCAGGAAGGTGACCATGCCGCGCGGGGTGTCCACATGGTAGGCGCCGATGTGCTGGGTGATGCCGCCGGCCTCGCCCGCAGCCACCTTCGAGCGGCGGATGTAGTCGAGCAGCGAGGTCTTGCCATGGTCCACGTGTCCCATGACCGTGACCACCGGGGCCCGCGACTTGAGTTCGGCCTGCTGGCCGGAGACCTCTTCCTCGGTGAAGGCCTCCGGGTCGTCCAGGGCCGCCTGGATGGCCTTGTGGCCCAGTTCCTCGACCACGATCATGGCCGTGTCCTGGTCAAGCGACTGGTTGATGGTGACCATCTGCCCCAGCTTCATCAGCTGCTTGATGACCTCGGAGGACTTCAGGCTCATCTTGTGCGCCAGCTCCGAAACCGTGATGGTCTCGGGCACGTGCACTTCGATGACCTTGAACTCGGTCGGGGCCACGAAGGACCCGCCACCCGAATCGCGGCTGTCGCGGTCGCCGCGCCGGCTCCCGCCCTTGGGACCGCCGCGCCAGCTCGAACGCCCGGCGGACGTGTCCCCGCGCGTCTTGATCTCTTTCTTCTTGGCGGCATCGTCCTTCCAGGTGGAGGACAGGTTCTCGGACTTGACCTCCTTCTTGCCGGCGCCGCCAGCGGCCGGCTTGGCCGAGGCGGGCGTACCTGCCGGCTTGTGCAGCGTGCCCTTGATCCCCGCCTTGGCATCGGGCGCCGGCTCGGGCTTCTTGGCCACCAGCGTCTTGGCCGGCGCCGCCATCATGGCGCGGATGCTGGCCGCCTCGGCCTCGGCCTTGCGGCGGCGCTCCAGCAACTCCTTGGCCCGTTCCTCTTCGGCCTCGCGAGCCTGCGTCTGGGCACGGACACCCTCCTCCCGCTTGCGGACTTCGGCCTGGGCCGCCTCCTGACGGGCCTTGGCGTCGGCGTCCGGCTCCGTGGCGCCGCCCTCCTGCGCCTGCCGGGCCGCTTCGGCCTGACGGACCTGCTCTGCGGCGGCGCGCTCCTGCTCGGCCTGGGCCTGACGGGCCTCCTCGGCCTCGCGCTCACGGCGCTTCTGGGCAAGCTCCTCTTCCTGACGCCGAAGCAGCTCGGCCTGGCGGCGGGCTTCCTCTTCGCGACGCGAGAGCTCCTCGGTGTCGATGACCGGGGCCTTGGGCTGGTCTTCGGCGGCCGCCCTGCCCGGCTCGGCCACCACTTCGTCGTCACGCTTGATGAAGGTCCGCTTCTTGCGCACCTCCACCTGGATCGTGCGCGCCCGCCCGGTGGCGTCCGCCTGCTTGATCTCCGTGGTGGATTTCTTCACCAGCGTGATCTTCTTGCGTTCGGTCCCGGCGGTGCCATGACTGGCCTTGAGGTAGCTCAGCAGGGACTGCTTGTCCACCTCCGACACCGGGTCGGATTCGGACGCCTTGCGCACGCCGGCAGCGGAGAGCTGTTCCAGCAGCAGCGAGGTCGGTTTGTTGAGTTCGGCGGCCAGTTCGGCCACGGTCGTACTTGTCATGTATCTGTTCCTCCGCCTTTCAGCCCGTTGCGGACTCGTCGTCCTCGAACCAGTGGGCGCGGGCCTTCATGATCAGCGCGGTGGCCTCCTGCTCCGACTGGCCGGTGATCTCCACCAGCTCGTCGGAGGCCAGATCGGCCAGGTCGTCACGCGAGTGCACCCCGGCCTCGGCCAGGCGGGCAATCATCTCGGGCGTCAGTCCGTCGAGATCCTTGAGGTTCTGCGACACCTCCTCGACGTCCTCTTCCCTGGCGATCTCCATGGTCAGCAGGGCATCCTTGGCACGGGCACGCAGCTCGTTGACGGTTTCCTCGTCGAAAGACTCGATCTCCAGCATCTCCTGCAGCGGCACATAGGCCACCTCCTCGAGGCTGGTGAAACCCTCCTCGATCAGGATGTCGGCGATTTCCTGGTCCACGTCGAGCTTGGACATGAACAGCTTGCGGATGACCTCGGCCTCCTCGGCCTGCTTCTGGGCCGATTCGTCCGCCGTCATGATGTTGATCTTCCAGCCGGTCAGCTCGGAGGCCAGGCGCACGTTCTGCCCGCCGCGACCGATGGCGATGGCGAGGTTTTCCTCGTCCACCACCACGTCCATGGCGTGGCGCTCCTCGTCGACCACGATGGAGACCACGTTGGCCGGCGCCAGCGCGCCGATGACGAACTGCGCCGGGTCCTCGCTCCACAGCACGATGTCCACGCGCTCGCCGGCCAGCTCGTTGGTGACCGCGTTGACACGGGAGCCGCGGACACCCACGCAGGTGCCGATCGGGTCGATGCGCTTGTCGTGCGAGAGCACGGCGATCTTGGCGCGCGAGCCGGGGTCACGGGCACAGCTCTTGATCTCCAGCAGGCCCTGCTCGATCTCGGGCACCTCCTGGCGGAACAGCTCGATCATGAACTCGGGGGCCGAGCGCGACAGCAGGATGGGCGCGCCGCGCAGGGTCAGGTCGACCTCCATGATCATGGCGCGCAGGCGGTCGCCGCTGCGGAAATTCTCCTTGGGGATCATCTCGCTGCGTTTCAGACGACCTTCGACCCGCCCGCTCTCGACGATCAGGTCGCCCTTGTCCATGCGCTTGACGGTGCCGACAAAGATCTTGTCGCCCCGGCTCATGAAGTCGTTGAGCAGCATCTCGCGCTCGGCGTCGCGGATCTTCTGCAGGATCACCTGCTTGGCCGCCATCGCACCGATGCGGCCGATCGGCACGCTCTCGACCGGCTTCTCGATGTAGTCGCCTTCCTCGATGTCGGCAATCTCGTCCCGTGCATCGGACAGCAGTTCCTCGGCATCCGGGTTCTGCAGACCGGCCTCGTCGGGAACCACCAGCCAGCGGCGGAAGGTCTCGTAGGCGCCGGTGTCCGGATTCATCGCGACCCGGATGTCCACATCGCCCTTGTAGAGCTTCTTGGTGGCCGAGGCCAGCGCCTGCTCGACGGCACCCAGAACCAGATCACGCTCGACGTTCTTCTCGCGCGAGATGGCATCGATCAGCATCAACATTTCGCGGTTCATTTCACTCGCCCACCTTTCCTGTTTTGCTCTGCCGGGCTGACCGGCCGACTTGTGTGTCCTGTTGCTGTCACTCGCCTGCCTTCGCAGCCCCTGCCGGGACCTGCCGGGGAGCAGGCGACTGCCGCCCCTTGAAATTGACGATCGGCGCCAGCCTGGCCTGCTGGATCTCGTCCAGCGAGAAGGCCAGCGCCTGCAAGGCCGGTGCCTGGCGCTTCTTGCTCACGCGCTGCCCTGGCTTGGCGGGCGGCTCGTCGCTCCAGACGACCTGCCACTGTCCGGGCTGCGCAGCCCGCTCGAGCACGCCGCGGAACTTCTTGCGGTTGGCTGCCACGCCGGAGTCGGTGCTGCCGATCGCGGCCTTCAGGGTGATGTCGACCACCTCGCCCTGAAACCGCTGGAAGTCGCTTTCGTGGCGCAGAGGACGGTCGATGCCCGGCGAACCCACCTCCAGCCGGCGGTAATCCACCCCTTCCACCTCCAGCAGATACTGCAACTGCCGGGTGACCCGCTCGCAGTCCTCCACGGTGACGAAGCGCTCGACGGCCTCTTCGTCAGGACCCGGCTGCACCCAGGGCCAGTCGATCGTGACGCGCAGCAGACCGCCTGCCGAACGCTCGAGGTCCACCAGGTCGAAACCCAGCCCTGAAACGGTTTGTGCAACGGTGTCCTGCCAGGTCATGAGGTCTTGGCGATGCGAAAGCGGTGTCGGTCGAGGTCTTTGAATCAAGGCTGGCGGCCGACCGGCAAGCGTCCCGGACGGCCGACACAAACCGTTCGGCCAAAAAAAATGGGCCGGTGTAACCCGCCCATTTGGTCGTGAAGCCAATATTTTAACCCGAAGAATGCTTCATTTCAACCGGCTGCACGCACTTTTTGGCCGGCATGCCCGGGCGCCGCCGCGCCGGTCAGATGCCCAGCACCCACTGGATCAGGTTCTTGGCCAGGAAACCGAGCATGCCGAAGGACAGCACCAGGAACAGGATGAAGGTGCCGAACTTGCCGGCCTTGGACTCCTTGGCCAGGTTCAGCACGATGAACAGCATGTACAGAATGAAGGCGCCGACCCCGAACGTGAGGCCGAACTGCGCAATCTGTCCCTCCGTGTAGCCAAAAATGGTGTTGTTCATGAAACGGGAAGTCAGCCTCGGCCGGCCGCCTTCTTGTAGGGGGAACCCGCGGTGAGCTCCTGGTAGGCATGCCAGCTGGCATGCGCCAGCCAGGGAATGATGACGACCAGCCCCAGCATGGCCGTGAGCATGCCGACCGCCGAAAGCATGGCGATGATCACGGCCCACAGCGTCATGACCAGCGGCTGGCTGGCCACCGTTCGCCAGCTTTCGGCGACAGCCATGCTCACCGGCACCCGGGTGTCGACCAGCATGGGGATGGCCATGACCGTCGAGGCGAACACGGGCGCCGCCAGCAGGGCCCCCATGAGCAGCCAGATCTCGAACAGCCCCAGCTCGCGCACCAGCACCACATGCCGCAGGAAGTCCAGCGGCTTCTCGATCGGAACCGGCGACAGGAGCGTGATCAGTCCGGCCGAGGTCAGCACCCAGCCGGTGCCGGCCAGACCGAGCAGGAGGCCGAAGCGCACCAGGCGACCGTCCCCCGAGCGCCACAGGCCCAGCACCTCCTGCAAACCCGCCTCGCGTCCCGCCGCGAGACTGCGGCTGACGTGGTAGAGCCCCGTGGCAAGGATGGGTGACACGATCAGGAAACCGGAGAAGGCGCCGGCCAGCAGCCAGAAGTCGTCGCGCGCCAGCCAGATCATGAACAGGCCGAACAGGCAGATCAGCAGGCCGTGCGCCAGGCCGGGCCCGGGGTTGCGGCGCAGGTCCGACCAGCCCAGGCGCAACCAGCGCAGGGGGGAGTTGAGGTCGGTGGGATGCGACATGCGCGGCTGTGCGGCTTGGGAAGAAGGGTGCATGGGGCGTCCTCGGTAGTCACCGGGAAGCCGACCGGCGTTTATAGCTCGGCGGCTCCGGATCAGACTTGACGGATGTCAATGATCACCTTACACGAAGTCATCCGGCTGCGCGTTTTCCCGCATGCGCTGCGGCAGACAGCGACCGTCAGGACGCCGCCTCCACCAGCCTGCGGGTGTACGGGTGCGAAGGGTGCTGCAGCACCTGCTCGCAACTGCCCTGCTCCACCACCTCGCCGTCCTTCATCACCACGACATCGTGGGCCATGGCGCGGATGACATCGACATCGTGGGTGATGAGCAGGTAGCTCAGGCCCCGCTCTCGCTGCAGGCGCTGCAGCAGGGCCAGCACCTGCTTCTGGACCGTGACATCCAGCGCGCTCGTGGGTTCGTCGAGCACCAGCAGACGGGGACCGACGATCAGGGCCCGGGCAATCGCCAGCCGCTGGCGCTGTCCGCCCGAGAACTCGTGCGGATAGCGCTGAAGCCAGTCCCCCGCCTGGGCCGGGTCCTGGACCAGGCCCACGTCGGCCAGGGCCTGCTCGATCCGCCGGCGCCGCTCCTGCACGTCCAGGCCTGGCTCGTGCACCCGAAGCCCCTCGCCGACGATCTGCTCCACGCTCATGCGCGGCGAGAGCGAAGAGAACGGGTCCTGGAACACGACCTGGATGCGCTGGCGCAACTGGCGCGTCTGCCGCTGCTGCCGGGCCGCCTCCCAGTCGGTGCCGCAGACCTGCAGGTGCCCCTGGAAGGGCAGCAGGCCCAGGGCCGCCAGGGCAAGCGTCGACTTGCCCGAACCCGACTCTCCGATCACGCCCAGCGTGCGCCCGGACTCGATGCGAAGGTCCGCCCCCCTGACCGCCAGGAAGCTGCCCTTGCGGAACCAGCCCCGCAGGCCCGGCAGGGGAACCGGATAGCTCACCTGGAGCCTCTCGCTGAGCAGGGTCGGCTGCGGACCGGCCGGCGGCTGCGGGTCGATCAGCCGCTCGGGGCGGCTGGCCATGAGCATGCGGGTGTAGCCGTGCACGGGCGTGTCGAACACCTGCCCGACCGTCCCCTGCTCGACCAGATGCCCCCGCTCCATGACGGCCACCCGGTCGGCAAAGCGGCGCACCAGCGGCAGGTCGTGCGTGATCAGGAGCACCGCCATCCCGTGCTGGCGCTGCAGGTCCGACAGCAGGTCCAGGATCTGGCCCCGCAGGCTCACGTCCAGCGCCGTGGTCGGTTCGTCGGCCAGCAGCAGGCGCGGCTGGCTCGCCAGCGCCATGGCAATCATGGCCCGCTGGCGCTGGCCTCCGCTGAGCTGGTGCGGGTAGGCGCCGGCCCGCCGGCGCGGCTCGGGGATGCCGGTGGAAGCCAGCAGCTCCACCGCCGCGTCGGCCGCCTGGGCCACGGACAGGCCCTTCTTGAACTGGAGCACCTCCACGATCTGCTCACCGACGGTGTACAGCGGGTTGAGCGCCGTCATCGGCTCCTGGAACACGATGGCCACCTCGTCACCCCGGACTCCCCGCAGCTCGCGCTCGCCCAGGGACAGCAGGTCGCGTCCGTCCAGCAGGGCGCGTCCGCTGACCTGTGCGCCCTGGACCAGCCGGAGCATGGACAAGGCCGAGACGGTCTTGCCCGAGCCGGATTCACCCACCAGGGCCAGCTTCTCGCCCGCCCGGATGTCGAAGTCGATCCCGTGCACCACTTCGTGGCCTCCGAAGGCGACACGCAGTCCCCGCACCTGGAGCAGGACGTCGGCCGTCATCGGTCCTGCTTCCTGGGGTCGAGGGCGTCGCGCAGGGCGTCACCCATGAAGGTCAGCAGCAGCAGGGTCGTGACCAGCACCGCGAAGGTGGACAGCGAGATCCACCAGGCGTCGATGTTGTTCTTGCCCTGGCTGAGCAGTTCGCCCAGCGAGGGTGTGCCCGGTGGCACACCGAGCCCGAGGAAGTCGAGCGAGGTCAGGGCGAGGATGGCCGCGCTCATGCGGAAAGGCAGGAAGGTGACAACCGGCGTCATGCTGTTGGGCATGACGTGGCGCCAGATGATCTGCCAGTTGCTCAGCCCCATGGCACGCGCCGCCCGCACATAGTCGAGCTGGCGGTTGCGCAGGAACTCGGCGCGCACATAGTCCGACAGCCCCATCCAGCCGAACAGGCTCAGCAGCACCAGGAGCAGGCCCACGCTGGGCGCAAAGACGGCCGAGAAAATGATCAGGAGATAGAGCTCGGGCATGGAGCCCCAGATCTCGATGAACCGCTGGAAGGCCAGGTCGGTCTTGCCGCCGAAGAAACCCTGGATGGCGCCGGTGACCACCCCCAGCAGCACACCGATCGCCGTCAGGGCCAGCGCGAACAGCACACTGACCCTGAAACCGTAGATCAGCTGGGCCAGCAGGTCCCGCCCGCGGTCATCGGTCCCCAGCCAGTTCTCGCGCGACGGCCCGGACGGGTTGGGTTCCTTGGCGAAGTAGTTCAGGGTTCGCGGCCCGTAAGGATTGGGCGGGTAGATGGCCCAGTTGTCCCCCTGGGTGATGCGTTCCCGGATGAAGGGGTCCAGGTAGTCGGTCAGTGCCTCGAAGTCGCCGCCGAAGGTCGTCTCTGGCAGGTCCTGCCAGATCGGGAAGTACGTCTGTCCCTCGTAGCGGACCACCAGCGGGCGGTCGTTGGAGAGCAGCTCGGCAAACAGGCTGGCCACCACCAGCACGCAGAAGGCCATCAGGCTCCAGAAACCGAGGCGGTTGCGCCTGAAACGCAACCAGGCCCGCCGTGCGGGCGATGGCGACGGGGACGGGCGCTCAGTCGAACTTGACACGGGGATCGACCCACACGTAACAGAGATCGGAGATCAGCTTGGTCACCAGCCCGATCAGGGTGAACAGGAACAGGGTTCCGAGCACCACCGGGTAGTCGCGCCGGATCACGCTTTCGTAGCTCAGCAGGCCCAGCCCGTCGAGCGAGAACAGGGTCTCGATCAGCAGCGAGCCGGCGAAGAAGGCGCCGACAAAGGCCGCCGGGAAGCCGGTGACGATGGGAATGAGCGCATTGCGGAACACATGCTTCCAGAGCACCTGGCGCTCGCTCAGGCCCTTGGCCCGTGCCGTCATGACGTACTGCTTGCGGATCTCCTCCAGGAAGGCGTTCTTGGTCAGCATGGTGGTGACCGCAAAGCTGCCCAGCACCATGGCCGTGACCGGCAGGGTGATGTGCCACAGGTAGTCGATGATGCGCGCCCCCCAGGAGAGCTCTTCCCAGTTGGACGACGTCAGGCCGCGCAGCGGAAACCACTGCAGCTGTCCGCCGAAGATGACCAGCAGGGCCACGCCGAGCACGAATCCGGGGATGGCGTATCCGACGAGCACCAGCAGCGTGGTGACGAAGTCGAACCGGCTGCCGGCCCGCACGGCCTTGGCCACGCCCAGCGGCACGGCGACCAGGTAGCTGATGAAAAAGGTCCACATGCCCAGGCTGATCGAGACCGGCAGTTTCTCGACGATGAGCTCCGACACGGCCTTGTTCTGGAAGAAGCTCGTGCCCAGGTCGAAACGGGCGAACTGGCCGATCATCTGGAAGAAGCGCTCGTGGGCCGGCTTGTCGAAGCCGTACAGGGCCTTGATCTGTTCCAGCCGCTGCGGATCGACACCCTGGGCGCCGCGGTAGACCGAACGGCCCTCGGCCCCGCTGCCTTCGGCGGCCCGGGCCTCGGCCAGGTACTGCTCCACCGGTCCGCCAGGAACGAACTGGATGACCACGAAGGTCAGCAGCAGCACCCCGAACAGGGTCGGGATCATCAGCAGCAGGCGCTTGAGGATGTAGGACCACATGTCAGGGCTTGCTCCACCAGGTGAACATGGCCCAGTCTTCCCCCGTGGCGTAAGGGGGCGTCTGTCCGGGCCTCTCCAGGCGCCAGGCGTTGTAGACCATGCGGTGCGTGGTGGCCGACCACTGTGGAATCAGGTAATGCCCGTGGCTGATCACCCGGTCCAGGGCCCGGCAGGCGGCGAGGAAGTCAGGCTTTTGTTCGGCGGCCACCATGCGGGCGATCAGGTCGTCGGCCGCCGGGTTGCGCACCCCGGCGTAGTTGCCCGAATCCTCCACGCCGGCCGCTTCGCTGCCGAACAGGTCGGCGTATTCGGCTCCGGGCGTGTGGGTACCGCCGAAGGCCAGGGAAATGATGTCGTAGTCGAAGCTGCGCAGCCGCTGCTGGTAGAGCGCGAAATCCACCGGGCGGAACCGCAGGGTGATGCCCAGCTTCTCCAGGTTGCGCGCCCACGGCGTGACCACCCGGGCTCCCACCTCGCTGCTGTCCAGGTACTCGAGCTCCATCACCTGGCCCTGCGCGTTGCGCAGGCGGCCGTCACGCACGGTCCAGCCGGCCGAGCGCAGCAGGGCCTGCGCCTGGCGCAGGTTCTCGCGCAGCGACCGGTCACCATCGGTCCGGGGCGGCGTGTACATGGGCCCGAAGACGGCCGGCGGCAGCTGCTCGCGCCAGGGCTGCAGAAGTGCGAGCTCGGCCTGCGACGGCAGGCCATCGGCCGAGCACTCGGTGTTGCCGAACAGCCCGCGCACGCGCTGGTAGCTGTTGTAGAACATCTGCCGGTTCATCCACTCGTAGTCCAGCGCCAGGTCCAGCGCCTGGCGCACGCGGATGTCGTCCAGCGGCGGACGCCGGGTGTTGAGCACATAGCTCTGGAAACCCGTCGGCAGGCTGTGCCGGAACTCGGTCTTGACCAGTTCGCCGGTCCGGAAGCGGCGACCAGTGACACGCCGCGCCCAGTCACCGGCCGAGAAGAAGCGCATGAGGTCGAATTCGCCGGCCTTCAGGGCTTCCAGGCGGGCCGTGTTGTCCTTGTAGATCTTGACCGTGATGCGGTCGAAATTGACACTGCCGCGGCGCACCGGGAGGTCGCGTGCCCAGTAGTCCGGGTCACGCACATAGGTGATGTCACGGCCGAAACGCACCGGCCCGATGCGGTAGGGCCCGCTGCCCAGCGGGATGTCCATGACCACCTTGTCGAAGGTCTTGCGCTGCCCGGTGGCGGGGTCCACCTCGTCGCCCCAGTCGCGGCTGAACACCGGCAACCCTCCCACCGTCAGCGGCAGTTCGCGGTTGGGCAGCCGGAAGCGAAAGCGCACCGTGCGCTCGTCCAGGACGTCCAGTCCCTCCACGTCCTGCAGGACGGTCTTCCAGGCCGGCGAGGTGTGCGGCCCCATCAGCGTGTCGTAGCTGTGCTTCACGTCGGCGGCCAGCACCGGCTTGCCGTGGTGGAAGCGGGCCTGCGGGCGCAGCACGAAGGTGGCCGAGAGCCGGTCGGGCGCCACCGTCACCGTCTCGGCCAGCAGGCCGTAGGCGGCCCCGGTCTCGTCGAGCGAGCCGGCCAGCAGGGAGTCGAACATCAGCGCCGACAGGTAGGCCGGTGCGCTGCCGCGCAGCGTGAAGGGGTTGTACTTGTCGAAGGTGCTGGCGCGGAACGGACTGGCCAGCCGCAGTTCGCCGCCCTTGGGCGCATCCGGATTGACGTAGCCGAAATGGGAGAAGCCCGGCGGGTACCTGAGCTCACCCCAGAGCGCGTAGCCATGCCCCGCCCAGGCCATGGCCGCGGCCAGAGCCAGTGCCAGGCCAAGTCCGGCGCGCGGCAGCAGGAAGGCAAGGCGGCGGGAGGTGCGGGGCATGAGACAATTCTGCTGGATTTTTTCCTGGAGACACACGCATGGGTTTTCTTGCCGGCAAGAAGTTGCTGATCACGGGCGTCCTGTCCAACCGTTCCATCGCCTACGGGATTGCCAGGGCCTGCCACGCGCAGGGCGCCGAACTGGCCTTCAGCTACGTGGGTGAGCGCTTCAAGGACCGCATCACCGAATTCGCCGCCGAGTTCGGATCCAGCCTGGTGTTCGACTGCGACGTGGGCGACGACGACCAGATCGCCAGGCTGTTTGCCGACCTGTCCCAGGCCTGGCCCCGCTTCGATGGCTTCGTGCACAGCATCGGCTTCGCCCCCCGGGAGGCCATCGCCGGCGACTTTCTGGACGGACTCTCGCGCGAGGCCTTCCGGGTCGCCCACGACATCAGCGCCTACAGCTTCCCGGCCATGGCCAAGGCCGCCCTGCCCTACCTGAACGACCGGTCGGCCCTGCTGACCCTGTCCTACCTGGGCGCCCTGCGGACCATTCCCAACTACAACACCATGGGGCTGGCCAAGGCCAGCCTCGAGGCCTCGGTGCGTTATCTGGCCGAATCGCTGGGCCCGCGCCAGATCCGGGTCAACGGCATCAGCGCCGGCCCGATCAAGACGCTGGCGGCCAGCGGCATCAAGGACTTCGGCAAGCTGCTGAAGGTGGTGGCCGATGCCTCGCCGCTGCGGCGCAACGTCACCATCGAGGACGTGGGCAATGTCGCGGCCTTCCTGCTGTCGGACCTGGCTTCCGGCGTGACCTCTGAGATCACCTACGTGGACGGCGGCTTCAGCCAGACCGCCGGCATCAGCCGGGACAGCGAGGGCGTGGCCTGAGCGACGCCCTCCCGGCCCGAGACACAAAGGCCAGGGACAAGCCCTGGCCCGCCCTGGCCTGAGAAGGTTTCAGGCCTTTTCTTCGTCGGCCTTCTTCAGGATGGCGTACAGCTGGTCCTTGAGCTGCAGCTTCTCCTTTTTCAGGTTCTCGATCTCGACCTGCGTGCCGGGCTGGATGTGGGACTCCATGTTCTTGATGGTCTGGTCCAGCTCGTTGTGCTTGTCGAACAGGCGGGTGAAGTGATGGTCGTGGCCCTTGAGGCGGGAGATCAGGTCACGGTACTCGGGAAACATGCAGGCTCCTTGTCATGTGCGATGGGTCAGCCTTCATTCTAGTTCAGCCCGTCATCACGCAATCGGCGAAATGCCGCACCTGTCCGTCCGGCCCGGTCTCCTGGACCAGGCCGTGGATGTCGGTTTCGAAGCCGGGGCACTCGCGCGCAAATTCGCGGTTGAACTTCAGGTACTCGACGATCTTGCGGTTGAACACCTCACCCGGGATCAGGAGCGGAATACCCGGCGGATAGGGGGTCACCAGGCTGGTCGTGATGCGGCCCTCCAGTGCGTCGACCGGCACCCGCTCGGTGGTCCGGTGGGCGATGTGCGCGAACGCGTCGCTGGGCTTCATGGCCGGCTGCAGGTCGCTGAGGTACATGTCGGTGGTCAGCCGGGCCACGTCGTACCTGGCATACAGCTCATGCACATGCTGGCACAGGTCGCGCAGGCCCATGTGCTCGTAGCGCGGCTGCTTGGCACAGAACTCCGGCATGATCCGCCACATCGGCTGGTTGCGCGCGTAGTCGTCCTTGAACTGCTGCAAGGCCGTCAGCAGCGTGTTCCAGCGGCCCTTGGTGATGCCGATGGTGAACATGATGAAGAAGGAATACAGGCCGGTCTTCTCCACCACCACCCCGTGCTCGGCCAGGAACTTGGTGACGATCGAGGCCGGAATGCCCGTCGGGGCGAAGTCGCCCTTCATGTTCAGCCCGGGCGTCACGATGGTCGACTTGATCGGGTCGAGCATGTTGAAGCCCGGCGCCATGTCGCCGAAGCCGTGCCAGGCCTCCTCGCCGTCCGAGGGATGAAGTCCGCCGGCATCGGTCCGCTTGAGAACCCAGTCGCTGGCGCGCCCGATGCCCTCCTCGGCCAGTTCCTCCGGCCCCCAGACACGGAACCACCAGTCATCGGCACCGAACTCGGCCTCGACCTTGCGCATGGCCCGGCGGAAGTCCAGTGCCTCGGCGATGCTCTCCTCCACCAGCGCGGTGCCGCCGGGCGGCTCCATCATGGCCGCCGCCACGTCGCAACTGGCGATGATGCTGTACTGCGGGCTGGTGCTGGTGTGCATCAGGTAGGACTCGTTGAACAGGTGCCGGTCCAGCCGGGTGTCCTGGGAGTCCTGCACCAGCACATGGCTGGCCTGGCTGATGCCGGCCAGCAGCTTGTGGATCGACTGGGTCGCATAGACGACCGAGTGCTTCGGACGCCCGCGCTTGCGCCCCATGGCGTGGAAGGTGCCGTAGAAGGGGTGGAATCCCGCGTGGGGCAGCCAGGCCTCGTCGAAATGCAGGTTGGCGATGTAGCCGTCCAGCAGGTTCTTGATCGTCTCGGTGTTGTAGAGCACGCCGTCGTAGGTCGACTGGGTCAGCGTGAGGATGCGTGGCTTGACCGTGTCGGCATCGACACCGGCCAGCAGCGGGTTGGCCCGGATCTTGGCCTTGATGGCTTCGATCTCGAACTCGCTCTGCGGGATCGGCCCGATGATCCCGTAGTGGTTGCGGGTGGGCTTGAGAAACACCGGGATCGCGCCGGTCATGATGATCGAGTGCAGGATGGACTTGTGGCAGTTGCGGTCCACCACCACCACGTCGCCCGGGGCCACCGTGTGGTGCCAGACCATCTTGTTCGAGGTCGAGGTGCCGTTGGTGACGAAGAAACAGTGGTCGGCATTGAAGATGCGGGCCGCGTTGCGCTCGGACGCCCCGATGGCGCCGTTGTGGTCGAGCAGCTGGCCGAGCTCCTCGACCGCGTTGCACACGTCGGCGCGCAGCATGTTCTCGCCGAAGAACTGGTGGAACATCTGCCCGACCGGTGTCTTGAGGAAGGCCACGCCACCCGAATGCCCCGGGCAGTGCCATGAGTAGGAGCCGTCCTCCGCGTAGTCCAGCAGGGCCTTGAAGAACGGCGGCTGGATGCCTTCGAGGTAGCTCTTGGCCTCGCGGATGATGTGGCGCGCCACGAACTCCGGCGTGTCCTCGAACATGTGGATGAAGCCGTGCAGCTCGCGCAGGATGTCGTTGGGCAGGTGGCGGCTGGTCTTGGTCTCGCCGTAGATGTAGATGGGCACTTCGGCGTTCTTGCGGCGCACCTCGCCTATGAAGTTGCGCAGGCCCAGAACCGCCGGATCGAGGTCGGGGCCGTGGGTGAACTCCTCGTCGTCGATCGACAGGATGAAGGCGCTGGCGCGGCTTTGCTGCTGGGCGAACTGTGACAGGTCGCCGTAGCTGGTCACCCCGACCACCTCGAAACCCTCGGCCTCGATGGCCTGGGCCAGGGCCCGGATGCCCAGGCCCGAGGTGTTTTCGGAGCGAAAGTCCTCGTCGATGATGACGATGGGAAAGCGGAACTTCATGGCGGCCTCCGTCCGCGCCACGGGCACGGGAAAAAACGGACAAAACAGGCGCGAAGTGTACGGAAAACCCCGCAGGGCTCCGTGAGGGGCGCCGGTTTTGCCGCAGAATGTGGCGCAACACAGACAATGCGGCAAGCGCCTCGCGCTGCCGCCCGACAGGAGGACTTCCATGGCCGACTCCACCCTGTGGTGGCTGATGACCGGCGCAGCGGTCGTGCTGGAGCTGCTGACCGGCACCTTCTACCTGCTCATGCTGGCCATCGGGCTGGCGGCAGGTGCCGTCGCCGCCCACCTGGGCCTGGACCTGACGGGCCA
>SBFS01000017.1 GCA_006227825.1 Burkholderiales bacterium
CGACCTGCCGTCTCGCACCCTCCAGCCCTGCCGCATCCGGATAGAGCACCAGCTTGCCGCTGCGGGTGAAATCGCAGTCGATCTGCTCCTCCTGCAGCATCTGCTCGAAAATCTGCCGGCTCTGGGCAGCCAGGGAGAGCAGCTCGCCCGTTGTTTTTTGAGACACGGAGCCTCGGCAGGCGAGCATGAACTGCAGCAGCCATGCCCACTGGGCCGGATCGGCCTGAAGTCTCAGCCGCAAGGGTGATTCCGACGACAGGAGCAGTTTGGGCAGCTGGGTCCATATGCCCGGGTCGGCCAGCGGCTGCACGTACGAATAGCTGAGCTGGGCGCCGTTGCCGCCGCTGGCTCCCGAGCCGGGCTCGTCGCGGTCGACCACGGTCACTCGCCAGCCGTCCCGCGCCAGGGACCAGGCGGTCCCCAGACCCACGATGCCGGCACCGACGACCACCACATGGCCGGGAGAGAGAGGTGTTTGCGTCATGTCCGTCACTGTAGGGCTACCGCTGCCGCGGGGGACATGCTGATTGGCTGGACGGGTATAAGCAAAAGTCATGGATGGTCTCTCAATTGGCATTTCCGCCACGTCCGGTCACTGCCTAGACTGGCGGTTTTGGTTTGGGAGTTCCATCGCATGTACGACAGCCGCGTGTTCCACCGCCAGCTCCAGAAGCGGCCGCCGATCGCGGTGGGCGGGGAGGGTGTCCACATCATCGACGCGGACGGGTGCCGCTACATCGATGCCTCTGGCGGCGCCGCCGTTTCCTGCCTTGGACACGGGCACCCCGATGTCATGGCCGCCATGCACCGGCAGATCGACCGCCTGTCCTACGCCCACACCAGCTTCTTCACCACCGAGGTCGCCGAGCAACTGGCCGACCTCCTGGTGGAGACCGCGCCGCAGGGCATGAGCCATGTGTACTTTGTCAGCGGCGGATCGGAGGCCGTCGAGGCCGCGCTGAAGATGGCCCGCCAGTATTTTGTCGAGGCCGGACAGCCGCAGCGCCGCCATTTCATCGCCCGTCGCCAGAGCTACCACGGCAACACCCTGGGCGCGCTGGCGGTGGGCGGCAACGAGTGGCGGCGCGCGCAGTTCCGCCCGCTGCTGATCGACGTCACCCACGTCTCGCCCTGCTACGAGTACCGCGACCGCCGCGATGGCGAAACGCCCGAGCAGTACGGGCAGCGGCTGGTGGCCGAGCTGTCCGAGACCATCGGCCGGCTCGGTGCAGAGAACGTGATGGCCTTCGTGGCCGAGACCGTGGGCGGAGCCACCGCCGGCGTCCTGACGCCGGTTCCGGGTTACCTCAAGGGGGCCCGCGAGCTGTGCGACCGCCACGGGATCCTTCTGATCCTGGACGAGGTCATGTGTGGCATGGGTCGCACCGGCACGCTGCATGCCTGCGAGCAGGAGGGGGTGGTGCCGGACCTGCTCACGATCGCCAAGGGTCTGGGCGGCGGCTACCAGCCGATCGGTGCGGTGCTCGCCCAGGGGCGCCTGGTGGAAGCCATGCAGCAGGGCAGCGGCCTGTTCCAGCACGGACACACCTATCTCGGGCATGCGGTGGCCTGCGCGGCCGCGCTGGCGGTGCAGCAGGTGATCCGGCGCGACGGCCTGCTCGCCCGCGTGCGCGAGGCCGGCCAGCACCTCCACGGTTGCCTGCAGGAGCGCTTCGGTGACCATCCCCACGTGGGAGACATCCGCGGCCGCGGGCTGTTCTGGGGCATGGAGTTCGTCCGCGAACGCGGCAGCAAGGCGTGGTTCGACCCGTCGCTGCGCCTGCACGCCAGGCTCAAGGCCGCGGCCATGGCCGAGGGCCTGATGGTCTACCCGATGGGTGGCACGGTCGACGGCCGCTGTGGCGACCATGTCCTGCTGGCCCCGCCCTTCATCGCCAGCGACGCCGAACTCGACGCCATTGTCGAGCGCCTCGCCCGGGCGCTTGATCAGGTGTTGGCTGACATCAAACTGACAACATAAGAATTTGGCATGACTTCACAGGGAAAATCCGGGGGCGCTGGCGCCTCGCTGACGTGAAGCTTGCAGTACGATTCCCTCGTCTCGTGTTCAAGCCTCAAAAGGGCCGCACGAACCTCATCAACCACGCAGACCCCTGCAGGAGACCTCCCACATGAAGAAGATCACCGCTTGCCTGAGCGCCGTCGGCGCCGCCGTTGCCCTGATGGCGCCCGCCGCTCCCGCGCTGGCCCAGCAGAAGTTCATGACCATCGGCACCGGAGGCGTCACGGGCGTCTACTATGCCGCCGGCGGCGCCATCTGCCGCCTGGTCAACAAGGACCGCGCCAAGCACGGCTACCGCTGCACCGTGGAGTCGACCGGTGGTTCCGTGGCCAACATCAACACCATCCGCGCGGGCGACCTGGACTTCGGCGTGGCCCAGTCCGACTGGAACTACCACGGCTTCAAGGGCACCAGCACCTTCCAGCAGGCCGGCGCCTTCGCCGACCTGCGCTCGGTCTTCTCCCTGCATCCCGAGCCGTTCACCGTGCTGGCACGTGCCGATGCCAACGTCAAGAATTTCACCGACCTCAAGGGCAAGCGCGTGAACGTGGGCAACCCGGGTTCCGGCACCCGTGCGTCCATGGACATGCTGCTGGGCGCCATGGGCTGGAAGCTGTCCGACTTCGGCCTGGCCGCCGAACTCAAGGCCGACGAGCACGGCGCCGCCCTGTGCGACAACAAGATCGATGCCTTCTTCTACGGCGTCGGCCACCCCAGCGCCAACATCCAGGACCCCGTGACCACCTGCGGTGCCAAGCTGGTCAACATCACCGGACCCGCTGTCGACAAGCTGGTGGCGGACAACTCCTTCTACGCCAAGGCCACCATCCCTGCCGGCATGTACAAGGGCAACGACCAGCCGACCCAGACCTACGGCGTGCTGGCCACCTTCGTGACCTCGGCCAAGGCGCCGGAAGACCAGGTCTACACGCTGGTCAAGGCCGTGTTCGAGAACTTCGACGAGTTCAAGAGGCTGCACCCTGCGCTGGCCAACCTGAACCCCGAAAACATGGTCAAGGACGGCCTGTCGGCGCCGCTGCACCCCGGTGCTGCCAAGTATTACCGCGAGAAGGGCTGGCTGAAGTGATGGCGGTCTGACCGGACCTGTCCCGCATCGCTTCGCGCCCCATGCCGGCTGGTCCGGCATGGGGCGTTTCGTTACCCTGCCGGCTTTCTGGGCCCGTGCACGAGAAGGAGTGTGGCCATGAACTCTCCCCGTTCCCAAGACAACGACATCGACGTCAACAAGCTCGTCGAGGACAACGACACCGGCGCACGCAAGCCCGGCCCGGTGGTGGCGCGCCTGCTGCTGCTGGTCGCCGTCGGCTGGTCGCTGTTCCAGCTCTGGATCGCATCCCCGCTGCCGTTCTCCCTCGGGGTGTTTGTCCTCAACGACACCGAAAGCCGGGCCATCCACCTGGCCTTTGCCGTCTTCCTGGCTTTCATGGCCTACCC
>SBFS01000173.1 GCA_006227825.1 Burkholderiales bacterium
CGCACCGCCTGGATCTTTGCGCCGCTGGCGTCGAAGTCGGCCTGCTCCTGCTCGATGCGCAGGCGCATCTGCTTGATGACGCCTTCGTTCTTGCCGCGCAGGCCCTCGAGCTCCTGCACCTGCTCGACAAGATCGCGCAGCCGGGTGTGCACCAGGCGGGCTGTCTCGTGGCGCAGGGCCTGCACCCCGTCGGCCACCCGCGCCCGCAGCAGCCTGCGGCGCTGACCGAGAAGGTCCACACCCAGCGCTGCCTCCAGCTCGTGCAGGTTGCTCTGTTCGAGCAGCGCTTCGTTGTTTTCCACCTTGGCCAGCAGCCCCTTCTGCGCCGACACGGCCAGCACCTGGCGCGGCGACAGGCCCAGGATGTCGGCCACGTCGGTCCGTTGCGAGGCGATCTGAAGCTGCACCTGTTCGGGCGAGCTCAGCTCGTCCCACAAGGTGTCGATCTTGTTGAGCACCACCAGCCTGGCCTCCTGGCCGGAACCGAGCGCCGCCAGGTGCTGGCGCCAGATGCCCAGGTCGGACTTGGTCACCCCGGTGTCGGCGCCCAGGATGAAGACCACCGCGTGCGCCTGGGGCAGCAGGCTGACCGTGAGCTCCGGCTCGGCCCCGATGGCGTTGAGTCCCGGCGTGTCCAGGATGACCAGCCCCTGCTTGAGCAGCGGATGTGCCATGTTGATGAGCGCGTGGCGCCAGCGCGGCACCTCGATGCTGCCGTCGGGCTGCGGCAGCGGGTTGTCCTCGGGCAGGTCCTCGTTCCAGAATCCCAGCGCCGCCGCCTCGGACTTGCTCACCCGCCGGGTTTCGGCCACCTTCTGGATCGCCTTGGCCAGCTGCTCCGGGTTGTTCACGTCCAGGTCGATGCGCTCCCACTTCTCGGGCGCATTGCGCCAGTCCAGCAGCGACTGGGGCTTGAGCCGGGTCTCGATGGGCAACAGGCGCAGGCAGGGAGGGACATCCGCATCGTAGGCCAGCTCGGTCGGACACATGGTGGTGCGCCCGGCGCTCGCCGGCATGATGCGGCGGCCGTACCCGGCGAAGAACACCGCGTTGATCATCTCGGACTTGCCGCGCGAGAACTCGGCCACGAAGGCCACCATGATGCGGTCGTTGCGCACCTGCTCGTGCAGCTGGTCCAGGCGCTCGCGGATGCCGGCCTCCATCAGGTCGTGGTCGGTGAGCCACTCGGACAGCAGTTTCACACGCAACGCAAACTGCTTGCGCCAGGCGCCATGCCGTTCGAAATCCTGATTGAAGCTCATAGGGTCTGCGGTGAGGGACTCTGTCACGCCGGGCGCCCGGTGCGGGCACACGCCGTCCCGGGCACAACGTGCGGATGCTTGCGGATCGCGCCGCCCGTCATGATCTTTTCAATATAGCACCTGCGCCCTGCCCCCCGGCAGACGAAGATGACCGGCCATCCCCTTGCCCGCTCCAGGCCCGGCGGTCAGGGTTTCTGGCAGGCCGGGCAGTAGAAGGTCGAACGCTGGCCCTGGCGCAGCAGGCGGATGGGCGTGCCGCAGCGGCGGCAGGGCTGGCCGGCTCGTCCGTAGACCATGGCATCGAGCTGGAAATGGCCGGTCTGGCCGTCGGCGCTGCTGAAGTCTCGCAGGGTGCTGCCTCCGGCAGCCAGCGCGCGCGAGAGCACGTCGACGATGGCCGCATGCAGCCGCGCAGCGCGCGTGCGGCCGATCCGGTCGGCGCGCACGGTCGGCCTGATGCCGGCCAGGAACAGCGATTCGCTGGCGTAGATGTTGCCCACGCCGACCACGATGTCGCCGGCCATCAGAACCTGCTTGATGCCGGCACGGCGCTTCTGCAGCGCCCGGTGGAAACCTGCCGGATCGAAACCCGGCTCCAGCGGCTCGACACCCAGGCCGGCCAGCAGTCGAACGGCGCGGGGGTCGTCCAGGGAAGGCACGTGCACCACCGCGCCGAAGCGGCGCGGGTCGTGCAGGCGAAGCACCCCGCGGTCGGTCACGAGATCGAAGTGGTCGTGGGTGCCCGGTGCGGGCAGGCCGGACTCGAACAGGAGGCTGCCGGACATGCCCAGGTGCAGCAGCAGCCAGCCTTCGTCCAGGCGCAGCAACAGGTATTTGCCCCGGCGGCCGACCTCCTGCACCCGCCGCCCGGCCAGGCTCCCGGCCGCACAGCCCAGCGGCCAGCGCAGCGGTTTGCCCAGGCGCACCGACAGGACACGGGCGCCTGCGATGCGCGCGGCGAAACTCAGGCGGGTCACCTCGACTTCGGGCAATTCGGGCATGGGAGCGGGCAGCGGAACACGGGGCCTGGAAACGGGTCTCAGGCAAGGGATCCGGGAATCCGGATGCACGCCCGGATCACCGCAGCGCCACCCCGCCTGCGGGAATGCCTTCCATTATGATGAACCCATGAAACGACTGCGTCGCTGCGCCTGCAGATCCCCCTCGAACACAGACCGCGCGGCACGCAGTTCCCGGTCCGCGAGGCTGCGGGTCGTCTGGGGACCGGTCGCCATCGCTGTCGCCCTGCTGGCGGGCCAGCCCGCGGCGGCACAGGCCGGGGGCGCGGGCGCACCGGCCGAGCCGGCAGAGGTCGTCAACTCGAACCTGTCCGGAGCGCTTTTCTACCAGATCCTGCTGGGCGAACTGCAGCTGCAATCGGGCGACCCCGGCGCCGGCTACTCGCTCATCATGGACGCCGCCCGGCGCCAGCGCGATGCCAGCCTGTACCAGCGCGCCGTGGAAATGGCCCTGCAGTCGCGCTCCGGCGAGGCCGCCCTGCTGGCGGCCCGTGAATGGTCCGAGGCCTTGCCGGACGACCTGGAAGCCCGCCGCTTCCACCTGCAGATCCTGCTGGCCCTGAACCGGGTGGCCGAATCGGGCCCGGTTCTGCGCGGCCTGATCGAGGCCAGCGCTGCCGCAGACCGCGAGGACGTGATCAACGCCATACCGCCGGCCTATGCCCGGGTGCCTGACAAGGAACAGGCTCTGGCCGTTGTCCGCTCCGCACTGGGCGAGAGCCTGCGCGACCCGGCCCGGGCCACCGCAGCCTGGATCACGGTGGGCCGCCTGGAGCTCGGGCTGGACCGCCCCGCTGCCGCACTGGAGGCCGCCAGGCGGGCCCAGCAGGCCAACCCGGGCTCGCCGCTGCCTGCCATGCTGGCCCTCGAACTGATGGAGCGCGGCAACACCCAGGCCGAACCCATCGTCCGCACCTACCTGGCCACCCCGGTCACCGACCCGGGGCGTCGGCCGGCCGTCACCCTGACCTATGCACGCATCCTGCTGGACCTGCAGCGCACCGGTGACGCCCGCACCCTGCTGGACGAGCTGACCCGCAACGAGCCCGGCATGGCCGAGCCCTGGCTGCTGCTGGCCACGCTGCAGGTGCAGGAGAACGCGCTGGCGGGAGCCTCCACCTCGCTGCAGACCTACATGGCGCTGGCCCGGCAGGCAGACGACGAGCGCACCGGCCGCG
>SBFS01000235.1 GCA_006227825.1 Burkholderiales bacterium
GTGGTGATCGAGATCGGCTGGTTCTTCACCCAGGCGCGCTGGCTGCCGCGCCTGCCGCTGACCGGCTGGCTGGTGCTGGTCTCGGCGGTGATGGCCTTGCGCATGGGCCTGACCGCGGGCGCCGCGCAGTGGCTGTGGGTGCTGCTGCTGGTGCAGGGCCTGCACGCGCTGACCTTCGCGGCCCACCACACGGCCTGCATCGCGCTGCTGTCGCACCATTTTCCGGGCCGCCTGCGCGGGCGAGGCCAGGCGCTCTACAGCGTGCTCGGTTACGGGCTGCCCGGTGTCATCGGCGGCCTGGGGGGCGGGCTGCTGTCGCAGGCCTTCGGGCTGCGCACCGTGTTCTGGGTGTCGGCCGCCTGTGCCCTGGTGGCCGCCGGTTGTGCGTGGCGGCTGCGCGCGATCGAGCACCCGAGGGACGGGCGGTCCTGAACCGGTCAGGCCTGCGCTTCCTCGCCCAGCCGGCCATCGCGGAAGTCCGCCAGCGCCTGGTAGATCTCTTCCTTGGTGTTCATCACGAAGGGGCCGTACTGGGCGATGGGTTCGTTCAGCGGCCGGCCGGCGATCAGCAGGGCCTTGGCATCGACGCCGGCCTCGATGAACACCCCGTCGCTGCCCGCGTCGTTGGCCAGCAGGGCCATGCGCTGCGCCGGCACCCGCTGCCCCGCCACCGCCACCTCGCCGCGGTAGACGTAGACGAAGGCGTTGTGGCCCTGGGGCAGGGGCTGGCTGAAGCTGGCGCCCGCGCTGAAGTGCAGGTCCAGGTACAGCGGCTGTGTCCCTTCGCGTGTCACGGCCCCCACCACGCCGTGGCTGATGCCGGCGATCACGGTCACCGCCACGCCCTCGGGCGTGGTGAACTGCGGCAGGTCGGCGTTCTTGAAGTCGCGGTACCAGGGCGGGTTCATCTTGTCGCGGCCAGGCAGGTTCAGCCAGAGCTGGAAGCCCTCCATCACGCCGTGCTCCTGCTGCGGGATCTCGGAGTGGATCACGCCGCGGCCGGCGGTCATCCACTGCACGCCGCCGTTCTCCAGCAGGCCTTCGTTGCCCGCGCTGTCACGGTGCAGCATGCGCCCGGCGATCATGTAGGTCACCGTCTCGAAGCCCCGGTGCGGATGGTCCGGGAAGCCGGCGATGTAATCGTCGGGCTGGTCGCTGCCGAAGGCGTCGAGCATGAGGAACGGGTCCAGCCGGCGCTGCAGGTCCTGGGTCAGCACGCGGGTGAGCTTGACGCCGGCGCCGTCGGACGTGGGCAAGCCCGCAACGAGCCGCTCCACGCGGCGCGGCTGCTGCGGCTGGGAGGTGGTGGCGGTGCTCATGCGGGTGTCCTTCCGTGCTTGGAACGCTGACAGGCTCAGCCGATGGCCGCGGCCAGATCGGCCTCGGCCTGGGCGAAGCCCTTGGCCGCGGCCTCGGCGCCCATGTTCAGGCCTTCGGCGTAGATGAAGCGCACGTCGGTCAGGCCCAGGAAGCCCAGCACCGTCTTCAGGTAGGGCACCTGGCTGTCGTTCGGTGTGTCGCGGTAGAGGCCGCCGCGTGCCAGCGCCACATAGACCGTCTTGCCCTTGAGCAGGCCTTCCGGGCCGTTCTCGGTGTAGCGGAAGGTCACGCCGGCTCGGGCGATGGCGTCGATCCAGGCCTTGAGCTGCACCGGCACACCGAAGTTGTACATCGGCACGCCCAGCACGATGGCGTCGTGCGACTGCACCTCGGCAATCAGGGCATCGTATTCGGCCACGATGGCGGCCTGTGCGGCGCTTCGCTGCTCGGCCGGGGTGAACAGGGCACCCAGGGCGGCCTCGTCCAGCACGGTGACAGGCCGTTCGCCCAGGTCGCGCACAGTCACGCTGGCACCTGCCTGGCTGGCCTGCAGTCGCTGGCTGACCTGGCTGGCCAGTTTGGTGGAGTTGGCATCGCCGCGGCGGGGGCTGGCGTTGATCTGGAGGATGTTCATGGTCGGTTCCTGATGGGGTGGAGAGAGTGGTTGGGCATACTCTATCTCGGGACAGTCATCTGATTAACCGGGAGAAATGGATATCATTGTTCCTTGAATGGAACAATTAAAGACCGCATCGGCGCCCGACCCCAACGACCTCCTGCTGTTCGCCCGCGTGGCCGAACTGGGCAGCTTCACCCGGGCGGCCGAGCAGTCGGGTTTGCCCAAGTCCACGCTGTCGCGCCGCGTCGGCCAGCTCGAGCGCCAGATGGGCGAGCCGCTGCTGGTGCGCACGACCCGCCGCCAGCGCCTGACCGAACTGGGCCATCAGGTGCTGGAGCTGGCGCGCGAGCTGGCCGCCGACCTGGAGGCCGTGCAGGCCCTGCGTGAACAGCGCCAGGCCGAGCCCAGCGGGCGGCTGCGGGTGTCCTTGCCCAGCGACATCGCCAACCTGCTGCTGGCCGACAGCCTGGCGGCGTTCGCGGCGCTTCACCCGGCGGTGACGCTGGAGCTGGATCTGTCGCCGCGCCGGGTCGACCTGTTGGGCGAGGGCTTTGACCTGGCGGTGCGCATGGGTGATCTGCCCGACGATGCCTTGCTGGTGGCCACCCGTCTGGCCGTGTTTTCCCACGGGCTGTATGCGTCGCCCGACTACCTGGCCAACCACGGGGAGCCGACCACGCCGGACGACCTGCTGCGCCACGTGGCGGTTCGGCTGGGCAGCGGGCCCGGGGCCGCTCAACCCTGGGTGCTCAGCGATGGTGAGCGCGACTGGCAAGGCCAACCACCGGCCCGAATCGTGGCCAACTCGCCCGAAATCCTGGTGCGCCTGGCCGGCTCCGGCATGGGCCTGGCAGGTGTACCCGACCTGATTGCCTGCGGTGAAGTCAAGGCAGGCCGGCTGCGCCGCGTGTTGCCGGCCTGGTCTTTCCCCCCCACGGTGGCCTGGGCGGTCACCCCCGGTCGCCGCCTGTTGCCCGCCAAGACCCGGGCGTTCATCGACATGCTGCAGCGCAGCCTGCAGCAGGCCCGGTTGGACGCCTGATCAGGCCGCCGGTGCGAACTTGCGCACCAGCGCGTCGATGGCGATCAGGTAGCCGTCCACCCCGAAGCCCACCACGATGCCCGCGGCCACCGGCGAGACCCACGAGCGGTGGCGGAATTCCTCGCGCGCATGCACGTTGGAGATGTGGCACTCGACCACCGGCATCGGCTCCAGGCCCTTGATGGCGTCGTGCAGTGCAATCGAGGTGTGTGTCAGGGCGCCCGGGTTGAACACCACACCGAGCAGCCGTCCCTCGCGAAACAGGCGTCCGCTCTCGTGGAGCTTGTCGATCAGGGCGCCTTCCCAGTTGCTCTGGAAGCACTCGACAACGTAGCCCAGCGCCTGCCCGTGGGCCTTGCACTGGGCTTCCACGTCGGCCAGGGTGGTGTGCCCGTACTGCGCCGGCTCGCGCGTGCCGAGCAGGTTGAGGTTGGGGCCGTTGAGCACGAGGATCTGGCGGGT
>SBFS01000052.1 GCA_006227825.1 Burkholderiales bacterium
CTGAACGACGTCATCGCCACCGTGGCCGGTCTGGGGCTGTACCTGGCGTTCGTCTTCTGGGCCCACGCCTGGCTGTTCGGGGTGCGGCCGTTCGGCTGACCGGATGCGCCGGGAACCCGCGGCATCCAGAGGGGTCTGTCGTGCTTGTTCCCATCAGGAGAGCTTCCATGCCGTCGCAGCCTGCCCACCGTTTTCTCGCCTGCAGCGCCACCGCCCTGGCGCTGTCGGCCTTCGTGTCCGTCTCCGCGCACGCCCAGGTGGCCGGTGTCGACGTGGTCGCCCGCGGCCTGCAGAACCCCTGGGCGGTGGCCTTCATCGGTGACGGCCGCATGCTGGTCACCGAACGGCCGGGGCGCATGCGGGTGGTCGCGGCCGACGGGACGGTCGGCGAGCCGCTGGGCGGGGTGCCCGAGGTCGTTGCCGCCGGGCAGGGCGGCCTGCTCGATGTCGTGACCGACCGCGATTTCGCGCGCAACCGGACGCTGCATTTCTGCTATTCGGAGCCTTCGGCGCAGGGCGACGGCGCCAGTTCGACCGCGCTGGCGTCGGCCCGGCTGTCGGCCGATGCCCAGCGGCTGGAAGAGGTCAGGGTGGTTTTCAGCCAGCGCCCCAAAGTGGCCAGTCGCCTGCACTTCGGCTGCCGCATCGTGCAGGCCGGAGACGGCAGCCTGTTCCTGACCCTGGGTGACCGCTACGGCCGCATGGACGACGCCCAGACGCTGGACAACCACCAGGGCAAGGTGGTGCGGGTGCGGCCGGATGGCAGCCCGCATCCGGCCAACCCCTTCCTGAACCGCGCGGGTGCCCTGCCCGAGATCTGGAGCTACGGCCACCGCAACATGCAGGGTGCCGCCCTCGGTCCCGATGGGCAGTTGTGGACGCACGAACACGGCCCGCAGGGCGGCGACGAGATCAACCGGCCCGAGGCGGGCAAGAACTACGGCTGGCCGGTCATCACCTACGGCGAGAACTACGGCGGCGGCGCCATCGGCGAAGGCATCACCGCCAGGGCCGGACTGGAGCAGCCGCTGCACCACTGGACGCCGTCCATCGCGCCCTCGGGCATGGTCTTCGTGCGCAGCGACCGTTATGGCCCGGCCTGGAAGGGCAGCCTGCTGGTGGGCTCGCTCAAGTTCCGCTACCTGGCCCGGCTGGAACTGGACGGCACCCGCGTGGTGCGCGAGGAGCGCGTGCTGCCCCAGCTCGGCCAGCGCGTGCGCGACGTGCGCGAGGGGCCCGACGGCTTCATCTACCTGCTGACCGACGACCGCAACGGACAGTTGCTGCGCCTGCGGCCGGCCTCATGACGGGCGCCGGCGGGCGGTCGTGCGCCGGTGCCGCAGGCGGCGCTGGCAGGCCCGCCGTCTCGCGTTATGCTCCATGGGGTATGGAGTTTTTCCGCGGTCCTGGATGGCCATGTCGGCCGGGGCTGTAAGAACGGACGCTGCCGCCCGACACACCTGCGAGGCCGGGGCCAGCCGCCCGCGCATCAGGTTCTGATTCATGCCCCATTCTTCGAGCCCGACCGGGCGCACCCTGCTGCTCTTCAATCACGACTGGGATGCCATCGGCCATGCGCGTGCGCTGCGCGGCAGCGGCCACCCGGTCGACGAGGACGGTTTCGACCTGTTCTCGTTTCCCAGCAACGTGCAGCTGGCCTTTTTCGACCTGGAGCGCTGGGTCGACCGGCTCGCGCGGCGGGCTCGCTCCCGGGGCTGGACGGCGGTGGTGTCGCACCACGAGCAGTTCGGTGCGCTGGCCGCTGCCCTGCTGGCCGAGCGCATGGGCTGGCCCGGCACGCCGGTCAATGCCATCCTGGCCTGCCAGCACAAGTTCCATGCCCGGCAGGTGCTGCAGCAGGTGGCGCCTGAGGCCAATGTCCCCTTCACCCTGCTGGATGCCGAATACGGCGACCCGGTGCCGGCCGGCTTGACCTATCCCGCCTTCGTCAAGCCGGTCAAGGCCGCCTTCTCGGTGCTGGCGCGAGAAGTGCGCTCGCACGAGGAACTGCACCGCCACACCCGTTTCGGTGCGTGGGAGTTGTGGGTCATCCGTCGCCTGGTCGAGCCCTTCGAGCGCCTGTCCCGCCAGCGCCTGGGGCCCGGTGTGTCCAGCGCCCACCGCATGATGCTGGAGCAGCCCGTGCACGCGGCCCAGTACAACCTCGACGGCTATGTGTTCGAGGGCCGGCTGCACCCCGTCGGCGTGGTCGACGCCATCATGTACCCGGGCACCCAGGCCTTCATGCGGCACCAGTTGCCCACGCGCCTGCCACAGGCCGTGCAGGACCGCGCCGCCGAGGTGGCCCGGCGCTTCCTGACTGCGGTGGGTTTCACCAACGGCCTGTTCAACATGGAGTTCTTCTACGACGAGGCGCAGGACCGGCTGAGCGTGATCGAGTTCAACCCGCGCATGGCCTCGCAGTACTCCGACCTGTACCTGCGCGTGCTCGGCGTCGACCTGCACGCCATCGGTCTGGCGCTGGCCCACGGGCAGGACCCGGCCGGCCTGCCGCGCGCGGTGCCGCAGGCCGGCGCGGCCGCCAGCTTCGTTTACCGGCAGTTCGACCCGAACGAGGCTGTGGTCATGCCCGGCAAGCGCCAGCAGCAGGCCTTTGAGAACAGCTTTCCCGACGGGCTGCTGTTCTGTTACCCCAAGTCGGCCGGCTCGGTGGCCCGCGACCACAAATGGCTGGGCAGTTGGCGCTATGGCATCGTCCACCTGGACGGCCGCGACGAGGCCGAGCTGCGCCAGCGCTGCGAGCAGGCCAGCGGTCTGCTGGGCTGGCCGGCTCCTTATGCCGAACTTCCGGTGGCCGTGCCGGCGGTCGTTCGCGAGGACGTACTCCACGCGTCTGCCCTGTCTGTCAGTCCCGCCATCGGCACCTCGCCATGACCGCTGGCCACCCGCCGACGTTCCGGTCCGCGGGTGTGGCCTGGTGGCCGGACCGCTGCTGAGTACCTGACCCGATGCCCTGGCGGCGCCGTTCTCTGCTGATGTTCGCCGGTGCGCCCGGCCTGTCGGCCTGCAGCTTCAACCCTGACCGTGACCACCAGGGCGCGGAGGCACCGCGCGCCGAGCCCCTGCGCCGCCCGGTGCGTGTGGCCTGGGTGCTCAGCTCCGGGGGGCCACGCGGCTTCGTGCATGTGGGGGTGCTGCAGGCGCTGGAAGCCTTGCAGCTCAGGCCCGACCTCATCGTGGGTGCGTCGGCCGGTGCGTTGGTGGGCAGCCTGTTCGCTTCGGGCGTGCCTGCGGGCCAGATTGCGCCGCTGGCGCTGGACCTGCAGCCCTTTACGCTGGGGCGCGTGGCCATGGGTGCGCTTCAGCGGTGGCGCGCTGGCCGAGGTGGTGCGCGAGCAAGCGCGGGTGCCCTTGCTGGAGCACATGCCGGTGGCCATGGCGTGCGTGGCACAACGCCGCAGCGACGGCGGGCCGGTCGCC
>SBFS01000171.1 GCA_006227825.1 Burkholderiales bacterium
GGCACGGCCTTCATCCGCCGGCCCGGGGACCCGAGTGCCGAGGGCTGGATCGAGCTCGATTCGACCGAGGTCGACACCCCCGGCCACGTCGAAGACCACATCAACCCCTATCAGACGACGTCCGAGCAGGCCCAGGCCCAGGGAAAGAGCTGCGCGCGGGACGATGGACAGGGCACGCAGGCAGACCCGCAGGTCAAGCCCATCACCATCCACCGGCCCCAGGGCGCCGGCGGCGTGGCCAGGCTGCCGCGCGAGCGCACCGTCATCCGCCTGCCCGCCTACGAGCAGGTCCGGAGCGATCCGGTTCTCTACGCCCACGCCAACCGCGTGCTGCATGTCGAGGCCAACCCGGGCAATGCGCGCGCGCTGGTGCAGGCACACGGCGAAGGCGCGACCGCGCGCGATGTCTGGATCAACCCGCCGCCGATCCCGCTGACCACGGCCGAGATGGACTGGGTGTTCGGCCTGCCCTACGCACGCAGCCCGCACCCGTCCTACGCCGACGAGCACGGCCGCCACGACGGCCCGACCAAGATACCGGCCTGGGAGATGATCCGTTTCAGCGTGAACATCATGCGCGGCTGCTTCGGCGGCTGCACCTTCTGCTCCATCACCGAGCATGAGGGCCGCATCATCCAGAGCCGGTCCGAGGACTCGATCATCCGCGAGGTCGAGGAGATCCGAGACAAGGTCGAGGGCTTCACCGGCGTGATCTCCGATCTGGGCGGCCCGACGGCCAACATGTACCGGCTGGGCTGCCGCAGTCCCGAAATCGAGGCCGCCTGCCGCAAGCCCAGCTGCGTCTATCCCGGCATCTGCCAGAACCTGACCACCGACCACGGTCCGCTGATCAGGATTTACCGCCGGGCGCGCGCGCTCAGGGGCATCAAGAAGGTGCTGATCGGCTCGGGCCTGCGCTACGACCTCGCGGTGCAGAGCCCCGAATACGTCAGGGAGCTGGTGCAGCACCATGTGGGCGGCTACCTGAAGATCGCGCCCGAGCACACCGAGCAGGGTCCGCTGTCCAAGATGATGAAGCCCGGCATCGGCAGCTACGACCGCTTCAAGGCGATGTTCGAGAAGTACAGCGAAGAGGCGGGCAAGAAGCAGTTCCTTGTTCCGTATTTCATCGCCGCCCACCCCGGCACCAGCGACGAGGACATGATGAACCTCGCGCTCTGGCTCAAGAGAAACGGCTTTCGCGCCGACCAGGTGCAGACCTTCTATCCCAGCCCCATGGCCACCGCCACGGCCATGTACCACTCGGGCCTGAACCCGCTCAAGGGGGTGCACCGAGACGAGCGCGGCGAGAAGGTCGACATCGTGCGAGGCGAGAAGCGCCGCCGCCTGCACAAGGCCTTCCTGCGCTACCACGACCCGAACAACTGGCCGATGCTGCGCGAGGCGCTCAAGGCCATGGGCCGTGCCGACCTGATCGGCAACGGCAAGCATCACCTGGTCCCCACCTTCCAGCCCGTCACGGACGGGGCCTACCAGAGTGCGCGGCGCAAGAACAGCACGCCAGCCAAGGGGCGCCTGCTCACCCAGCACACCGGCCTGCCGCCGCGGACCAGGCGCTGAGGCCCCGGTTCGTCGCCTGTACGCGTCAGACGGGCCGGACGCATTCAACGGCCGGTCCGGATTGCCGATACTTGAGGCCTGTCCAACCGCGCATGCCATGAAGAAGCCAGGAACCATCGTCCGCTGGGACAGCGAACGCCAGAGCGGCTACATCCGCAGCCCGCAAACGCCCGCCGAGGTGTATTTCCACCTGCGTGACTACGAAGGTCCGCATCCGGTGGCCATCGGCACCGAGGTGGTGTTCGACGAGATCGTGATCGGGGGCAAGGGGCCGCGTGCCCTGTCCGTCAAGCTGCCGCCGCCACCGCCGCTCAGGGAGGCGGGTCCGGCGCCTGCCGTGCCGCCCGAGCCTGTGCTGGAGCCCGCGACCGGACTCTCGGCCGCGGCCCGCTGGCGCGAGCGCCGTGACGAGCGCCGGCGCAACCTGGTGGCGACCGGCCTGCTCGGTGCGTGGTGCCTGCTGTGGCTGGTCGGCATCGCGGCCGGCCGCATGCCCTGGGTGGTGATCACCGGGGTGGTGCTGGTCAACATCGCCACCCTGTTTCTCTACTGGCGCGACCGGCATGTCTGCGAGGAGGGCGGCTGGCCCTGGCCGGTCGAACACCTGCACGTCGCGGCGGTGCTGGGCGGCTGGCCGGCGGCGTGGCTGGCGCAGCATGCGCTCTCCCATCGCCTGGAGGACGCCGCGTTCCAGCGCATCTTCCTGGCCTGCAGCGTGCTCAATGCCCTGGCGCTGCTGACGTGGGTCAGCCTGCCGTTATGGGGCGGCTGACATGGGCCGGCTGACCCGGCCCCGGCTTCCACCGTCCGCGATTCAGGCCAGCGTGTGCAGCGGGATGTCCCGGGTCGCCGCCAGGCGGTCGAGCTGCCGGCGTGTCTGGCCGGCCAGGAAGGCGGCTATGGCCTGGTGGGTGGCTGGCCTGAACAGGGTCTCCATGCCGCCCATTTCCACGCCGGCGGCCGCGCAAAGGGCGGCCGCGAAATGGGGTTCCAGGGCAGCGACGGCAACGCGGCCGTCCTTGCAGGGGTAGACCCGGTAGCCGGCATGGGCACCACCGACCGCGCCCCGCGGTTGCGTCAGCCCCCAGGTGCGGGGCAGGGCCAGCCAGGCGGCCGCCTCCGAGAGCGCGACTTCCTGGAAGACACCCTTGCCCCCGCCGCGCTGCACCAGCACCGCCTTGAGCACCGCCTCGCTGGCCATCAGGGCGCCCCCCATGTCGGCGAACAGGGTGGGGGGCAGATCCAGCCCGGTTACCAGCCCTGCGTCGGCCAGGTAGGTCAGGTCGTGCCCCGGCTCCTCGGCGCGCGCGCCCGGTGCCCCGACGATGGCGACCACGGACAGCTGCGGATGGGCCTTGTGCAGCGCTTTCCAGCCCAGCCCCAGCTTGAGCAGGGCCGAGGGGCGGAACGAGGTCAGCAGCACGTCGGTCCGCGCGAGTTCACGGTTCAGCCGGGTGCGGCCCTTCTCGCTCTTGAGGTCGACCGTCAGCACCCGGATGCCCTCGTGCAGTCGGGCATAGGCCTGCGGGTTGTACTGGCCCATCGGGTCGCCGCTGGTGCCGGCGGGCGCCCCCCGGGGGCCGGGCGGCTCGGCCTTGAGGCAGGTCGCTCCCATGGCCCTCAGTCGCATGAAGGCGGCCGGTCCGGGCAGGTTCAGCGCCAGGCTGAGCACGCGCACGCCCCGCAGGGGTCTGACGGGGCGATGTGTGGGCAGGCTGGACGGGGCGGCAGCGGCATTCATGCGGTGATTCCGGGCTGGGATGTGCAAATCGACGTCCCGGAATTTAACCGCAAGCCCGGTGGCGCAAGAGCGCGCGGGCGACAGGGTCGCCAGCGATCGGGGTGGCCCGAGAGC
>SBFS01000298.1 GCA_006227825.1 Burkholderiales bacterium
ATGCCCCATTCCTTGATGTAGCCGTGGCCGCCGAAGACCTGCTGGCACATGGTGGCGGCCTGGTAGCCGTTGTCGGTCAGGAAGGCCTTCACGATGGGCGTCAGCAGCGACACCATCTCGTCGGCGTCCTTGCGCACCTTCTCGTCGGGGTGGTGGTGCACCTTCTCGAGCAGCACCGAGCTGTACATGGCCAGCGCCCGCCCGCCTTCGGCGTAGGCCTTGGCGGTCAGCAGCATCTTGCGCACGTCGGGGTGCACGATGATGGGGTCGGCCGGCTTGTCCTTGGCCTTGGTGCCCGACAGGCTGCGCATCTGCAGGCGGTCCTTGGCATAGGCCAGCGCGTTCTGGTAGGCCACCTCGGTCAGGCCCAGCGACTGGTTGCCCACGCCCAGGCGGGCGGCGTTCATCATCACGAACATCGCCTGCATGCCCTTGTGCGGCTGGCCGACCAGGGTGCCGACGGCACCGTCGATGACGATCTGGGCGGTGGCGTTGCCATGGATGCCCATCTTGTGCTCCAGGCCGCCACACCAGATGCCGTTGCGCGCGCCCAGGCTGCCATCGGCGTTGGCCAGGAATTTGGGCACCACGAACAGGCTGATGCCCTTGATGCCGGGAGGCGCGTCGGGCAGGCGGGCCAGCACCAGGTGCACGATGTTGGCGGCCATGTCGTGCTCGCCGGCGCTGATGAAGATCTTGTTGCCGGTGAGCCTGTAGGTGCCGTCGGCCTGCGGTTCGGCCTTGGTGCGCATCAGCCCCAGGTCGGTGCCGCAGTGCGGCTCGGTCAGGCACATGGTGCCGGTCCATTCGCCGCTGACCAGCTTGGGCAGGTACAGGGACTTCTGCTCGGGTGTGCCGTGGGCGTGCAGCGCGGCATAGGCGCCGTGGCTCAGGCCGGGGTACATGGTCCAGGCCTGGTTGGCCGAGTTCATCATCTCGTACAGGCACTGGTTGACCACCAGCGGCAGGCCCTGGCCGCCGTACTCCGGGTCGCAGCTGAGCGCCGACCAGCCGCCTTCGGTGTAGGTCTTGTAGGCTTCCTTGAAGCCGCTGGGGGTCTTGACCTCGTGGGTGGTCTTGTCGAGCTTGCAGCCCTCGGTGTCGCCGCTGATGTTGAGCGGGAAGATCACCTGCGAGGCAAACTTGCCGGCTTCCTCGAGCACGGCATTGATGGTGTCGGCATCGATCTCGGCGTGCTGGGGCATGGCCTGGAAATCGGCGCTGACGTCGAGCACCTCGTGCATCACAAACTGCATGTCGCGCAGGGGCGGGTTGTAGACGGGCATGGTTGACTCCTGTGTTGGGTTTGTGAACAAGCGATGGTCAGGCGCTGCGCTGTCTGCGCGGCGATCTGGGTGAGCGGGCCTGCGGGTCGGCGCCCGGGCGGGCCGCCGCATCGGCGGTGCCGGCCCCGGGAATACGGTAGCGTTCGACAATGCCCTCGAACGCGGTCACGGCCCGCTGAAGCGAATCGGGGCTGCGCAGGAAGCGGGCTTCGTAGTGCAGGGCCAGGATCAGGGAGTGGATCTCGAAGCGCATCTGGTGCGCATCGGTGTCGGCGCGCAGATGTCCTTCCTCGATCGCGATCTCGATCGCGCGGCCCATGGCCGCCAGCCAGGTGCTGACCGAACTGGCCAGCGCATCGCGCACGGGCCCGGGCCGGTCGTCGAATTCGACCGCACCGCTGATGTAGATGCAGCCCGAATCGATCTCGACCGAGGTCCGCTTCATCCAGTTGTCGAACAGGGCGCGCAGACGCGGCAGGCCGCGCGCAGCGGCCATCGCCGGATAGAACACCTCTTCCTCGAACCGATGGTGGTACTCGCGCACCACCGAGATCTGCAGTTCCTCCCGGGAACCGAAGTGGGCGAACACGCCCGACTTGCTCATCTGCATCACCTCGGCCAGCGCCCCGATGGACAGCCCCTCCAGGCCGATCTGCGTCGCCAGCCCGAGGGCCGCATCGACGATGGCCGCCTTGGTCTGCTGACCCTTTTGCAGGGGGCGGACCTCGGCTTGGCTGGCAGGGCGGCGAAGGGACGGGCGCGTGGCGGACATGGATCGGCTGGCGGGCTGCGAAAAAGGGAATGGCGGTCGCCCGATAAACGAACGACCGTTCTATTTTTACCGCAAAACCCGTCCAGCGGTGCAACACACCCCGCAAAAACCGAAACGGATCTAGGGACTGCTCCCTAATGGAGGCTCAAGGTGCAGTGTCCGCAGGCCAGCCCGGGCGGACAGATCCGCAGGGTGGCGACGCCAGGCTCAGAGGCGTTCGCCGGGCAGCAGCAGGGCCAGGCTGTGCTCCAGGCTCTCGCAGGGGGAGCGCCTGAACCCGCTGCGCGAGAAGCGCTGCAGGCGACCGACACAGAAGGCGGTGATCACCGATGCATCGGCCTGCGCATCGACGGTGGGGGTCTGCGTGCCACCCAGCACCGCCACCTCGCGCAGGTGCTGGCGCAGCGTCGACTCGATCTTGTCGAAGAAGAGGTTCATGCGCTGCTGCAGGCGCTCGTTCTCGTGCACCAGCGCGTCGCCCACCATGACCCGGGCCATGCCCGGGTTCTTCTCGCCGAATTGCAGCAGCACGGTCACCAGCTTGCGGCAACGCATGCGGGGATCGGGCTCGCGCTCGTCGAGCTGCTGCACCAGCCCCAGCAGGGACTGCTCGATGAAGTCGATCAGCCCCTCGAACATCTGGGCCTTGCTCGCGAAATGCCGGTACAGTGCCGCCTCGCTGACATCGAGGCGGGCCGCCAGGGCCGCGGTGGTGATGCGGTCCGCCCCCGGCTGCTCGAGCATGGCCGCCAGGGCCTGCAGTATCTGGATGCGCCGCTCACCCGGCCTGGGACGCTTGCGCACCACCCGGTCCTGCCCGTCCCGGCTCTCGGCGATGACGTGGACCTCGCTGGGGGTCTCCGGCAGGGCATCGGGCTGTTCGGCATTCATGGGTGGCGATCCGTGGGTGGTCGGCATGGGTGCCCTGAACCGGGCCTCTGAGGTCTCTCCCTGGCCGGCATTCTCGCACAGGCCACCGGGTGCAATGCCCGGGCCTGCCGCCCCGCTCAGGCCGCGGCCGCAGGGTCCGGCAGGGACGCGAACACCACCCTCACCTTCAGACCGCGTCCGGTGGAGCCGGGGGACAGCTGCAGGCTGGTGTGGTGGGCGCGGGCGATCTCGCTGGCAATGGCCAGGCCCAGGCCGTTGCCCTCGCCGGTGGTGCCCGGCACCCGGTAGAAGCGCTGGAGCACCCGCGGCAACTCTTCCTGCGGTATCCCCGGCCCGTCATCCTCGACCTCGATCCAGGCATGTCCGGTCCGTCCGTCCGCGTCCTGCCCGCAACGCAGGGTGAGGCTGCCGCCCGGGGGGGTGTAGCGCACCGCGTTGTCGACCAGATTGATCACCAGCTCGCGCAACAGCCAT
>SBFS01000145.1 GCA_006227825.1 Burkholderiales bacterium
TGCACGCCGTAGGTCAGCAGCACGCTGCGCTCGTCCACCACCTGAAGGTGCACCGTCGTGCGGCGAAACAGCCAGCGCCGGTCCAGCGGACTGCTCAGCGGCACGCCCCGGCTCTTGCCGCTGAGTTCCAGGCCGTAGCGGGAGCGCAGCGAGGCGTAGATGCGGTCGGCGAGCGCCTGTGCGTCCCCGGGCGAGGCGGTGTCGGCCCTGAGCACGACGTTGACCAGACGCTCGCGCTCGAACAGGAAGCGCACGGCGAAATCGGTGTCGGCGATCTCGAAACGGGGGATCTCCAGCAGGGCCCGGGGTTCCTCGGACAGGGTGGACGGTCGGGCCGGCGTGGCTTCCTCGATCCGCTGGCCGACCTCGGCCGGGCTGGAACCGGCTGGTACGCCCCGCCACAGCGCCTGGGCATGGGCCACAGAACACAGACCGGCAAGGATGAGGCACAGCAGGCGGGATTTCATCTGGTCGTTGCGATTCGCGGTGCAGGGTGAAGTTCAGTGTAGGTCGGGTCTGGCCGGTGCCGGCCCGGGGGGCTCAGAGGATTCATCGCGCATCAAGCCCGCGGGGCACCCGTCTCGGTCAGCGTCATCAGGATATCCGCATACCAGGCGCAATTGAGCCCGAGCGATTCATCCAGCCGGGTGTCCCGGTTGCCCATGTCCATGCGCGCCGAGTGCACGCCCAGCAGCCGCCAGGGCAGGGCCTGGGTGGCCGGCCCGGGTGAGGGTATGCGCATGACCACCGGTGCGCCGCTGGTTCCGCGGTGGGTGCGGGCGTCGGTCAGGAAGAACCCCCGTCCCTGGAAACGGATGCCGAACGGAGAGGCGATGGCTGCATGCCGCAGCACCGGCAGCCGGTGCAGGGTGTCGCCGAAACCCAGCGGAAAGCCGGCGATGCACAGCGCGGCATCGGTGGCGATCGCGTCGAAGTCGCGCACCAGGTGCTCCGGCGTGAAGGCGCAGATGATGGCCCCGTCGGGCAGGGCGCTGCGGTCCACCTCGACCACCGCCACGTCGATCTCGCCGCCGCCGTCGCTGCCCTGGTGCCAGACGGCCGATCCCTTCTCGTAGAGCAGCATCGAGTAGCCGGTGCAACGCGTCAGATCCCTCGGATCCATGTGCAGGGTGATCTCGATGCGGTCCGGGTGGTGTCCGCTGTCGGGGTCGGACAGAACGTGCCGGCTGGTCGCCAGGTAGAGGCGGTCGTCGCGCCGGAAGAAGAAGCCGCTGGCGTTGCTCAGTGGCCGCGCGTTGTCGTACGTGGCCACGGCGGGGGTGGCCAGGAACAGCGGGTCGATAACGGGCGGGTGATGCTCTGGGCCTTCGCATTCGGGGCTGGTCATGGCCCGAGTATGGATGCGAACGGTGACCTTGTCACCGCCGCATCAGGCACGCACGTCCAGCAATGCGCCCAGCATGCGGTCCTGGGTCTGCAAGCTGCGCAGGCTGGCTTCGAAGCTGTAGACGGCCAGGCGTTGCTCGACCAGGTCTTCGGCCAGACGGTCGAACCCGCCGGATCCGGCTTGCGCACCGGATGCCTCGTGCCCGACCTGCGCCTGGACGCCGCCCTGGCCGGGCATTGCGGTCTGCGTCACCACCTGCCGCCTGAAGTCCGGTGTCTGCAGGTTGGCCACGTTGTGCGCGCTGCTGTCCAGCCGCAGTTGCGCGGCCCGCATGCCGCTGAGGGCGGCGGCGGAGGCGCCGGAGGGTATGGCCATGGACATGGGCTGCTTATCGGCCGCCGCGATGGCGGCTGGAGGCTCGGGCGACGAACGGCATGGTGTTCCTGGTTCAAAATGCCGGTCCCGACCTGTCTGCCTCCCAGGCCCGCCGCCATGACATTGCCTGCCCACCAGCTCAGCATGACCGTGCTGATGACGCCCGACACCGCCAACTTCTCCGGCAACGTGCACGGCGGCACCATCCTGAAGCTGCTCGACCAGGTGGCCTACGCCTGCGCCAGCCGCTATGCCGGCACCTATGTGGTCACGCTCAGCGTGGATCAGGTGATGTTCCGCCAGCCCATCCATGTGGGCGAGCTGGTGACCTTCCTGGCTTCCGTCAACCACACCGGGAGTTCGTCGATGGAGATCGGCATCAAGGTCATCGCGGAGAACATCCGCACCCAGGAAAACCGGCATGTCAACAGCTGCTTCTTCACCATGGTGGCGGTCGATGAGGCCGGCAAGCCCACGCCGGTGCCCGCGCTGCGGCCCTTCACCCCCGACGAACGCCGGCGGCATGCGGCGGCCGAGGTGCGCAAGGCCATGCGGCGCGAGATGGAGCAGCGCTTCGCGGCGATCCGCTGAAAGCAGGGGCCGGGTGCCTGTTCAGCCCGTGGCCGCGAGCATCCGCTGCACATGCCGCAGCAGGCCCTCGCTGCCGTCCTCCACAAGGTCCAGCACCAGCTCGAAGCCGGCCGGGCCGCCCGCGTAGGGGTCGGGCACGACCGTGTGGTCCGAGCGCTGGAAGAACTCGGCAAAGCGGCGCAGCTTGCGCCGGTGCCGGGGCGGACACAGCTGCTCGGCCAGGGCCAGGTTGTCCCAGTCCATGGCCAGCACGAGGTCGAAGTGCTCGAAATCGGGCGCCACGAGCTGGCGGGCGCGCTGCCCCGACAGGTCGTAGCCGCGCCGCAGCGCGTGCTGCTGGCTGCGCTCGTCCGCAGGGGCGCCGACGTGGTAGCCGTGGGTGCCGGCCGAGTCGACCTGCACCCGGTGGCCCAGGCCGGCCTGGCGCACCCGGGTTTCGAACACCCCGTGGGCGGTGGGGCTGCGGCAGATGTTGCCCATGCAGACGAACAGGACGCGGAACACCGCTGCATCGGCGGCGGGCGAGGAAGAGGTCGGCTCCGGTGACATGGTGGCATTGTGCGCCTGGCCGGATGGTCCGGCCCCCTGCAGGGTTGCGCAGGGGCCACGGCCCGGGCGTGAAGCCGGTCATGGCCGGGCCTCCTGCGTGCCGCGCCCGACCCCCCGGACTGGCCGTGCGGGCGGCTTTCGGTCTATGCTTGCCGCTGAAGACCACCATCACCGACAGCCAACCCGGAGGCCCCATGGCCAGCGATCTCGACACGGCGCGCGTGCTGCGCGCCATCTTCAGCGACATGCCGCGTGCCCCCCAGGGGCTGTCGCCGATGGAGACGGCCGAGTGGATCAACCAGGCCATGGCCGGATTCGAGGGCGGCGAGATGGCCTACACCATCGAGCACATCACCCGAAGCTCCATGGTGGACATCGTGCTGCGCCTGCGCGAGGACGGCCACCTGCGCGATGACAAGGCCTTCGAGGACATGCTGCAACAGCTCGAGAAGCCCGAAGGGCGGCAGGCCTTCATGGACTGGTGCATCCAGGCACAGAAGAGCGTGGACGCCACCTCGCGCCTGCTGAACCGGGCCAAGCGTTCGCT
>SBFS01000204.1 GCA_006227825.1 Burkholderiales bacterium
CTCGGGCTGAGTGCCTGCTGCGGCGGGCTGGCGTACAGCGGGTCGCCGGCAATGGGGTGACCGAGCGCCTGCATGTGCACGCGCAACTGGTGGGTTCGACCTGTCAGCGGCTCCATTTCAACCCGGCTGGTCAATTCCGGTCCGGCACTCGGGTTTTCGTGCCGGGCCGGTTCGGTCCCGTCCAGGCGCCGCCACCGCGTGATGCTGGGCTTGCCGGTCTGCCAGCAGACGACGCTGCGCGGGCGGTTGAGCCAGTCCACGGCCAGAGGCAGTTCGATGCTGCTCCAGCCACGCTCGTCCGGATGTCCGGCGATCTCGCCGCAGACCAGGGCCTGGTAGCGCTTGTGCACCTCGCGCCGTTCGAAGGCCCGGCTGAGCCGGCGCTGGGCTTCGATGCCGCGGGCCATGACCATCAGTCCGGAGGTGGCCATGTCCAGCCGGTGCACGATCAGGGCATCGGGCCAGACGGCCTGGACCCGTGCGCTCAGGCAGTCCTGCTTGTCCTCGCCACGGCCTGGCACGGCCAGCAGGCCCGCCGGCTTCTCCAGCACGACCAGGTGCCGGTCGACGTACAGGGCCTGCAGGTCAGTCATCCGGCAGGTCACCGGGCGAGCAGGCGAGACAGATGGCCTGGACGACCTCTGCCGCCTGCAGTGAGCGGGCCGCACCGAAGCCGGCCACCTGGCGCGCTTCCTGCGGCCTGAGCCGGACGAAGCGGAAGTCGCCCAGTTCGGTGATGGGCTGCGCCTGCGGGAACCGCTGCAGGTAGAGCCCGCGCAGACGCGGCACGTCCGGATCGGAAGGGGCCAGCAGGGTGGCACGGGTGACCAGCGACACGCGGTGCAGCGCGTGCACCGGCCCTTCGGCCGGCTCGCTCTCGTGCACCATCAGCGCGGTCACCGGCTGCCTGTTCATGGCCCCGGTGTGGGCCGCCAGCGCGCTGACGTGGATGACCAGGGCCGGGTCCGCGGCATCGAGCGCGTAAGGCACCAGGGACAGCTGGGGCATGCCGTGGGCGTCCAGGGTGCCGAGCGTCGCCACGCGTTGTACACGCAGCAGGTGGGCCAGAAGACGGGTGAGCTTGTGCATGCCGTGGGTGCTGTCGGGCTGCCTCAGCCATGCCGAGTATTCCACATTTGCGCATCGGGACCGGGACCACCGGCCATGGGTCGCAGGCACTGGCCCTCTGCGCACAGGTCAGCCCCCCGATAAAATCCGGGCTCTCGGCGCATTCGCCCTGCCACCCTGGCTTGCGGGTTCCAACCGCCCTGTCCCCATCATGCCTTGCCCTGCGGCCGCCGCCCATGTTGCGGTGCCATCCGACAACCGTCCCCTGCTGCTGCTGGCCCCCATGGAGGGCCTGCTCGATGCGACCCTGCGCGATGTGCTCACGCGCGCCGGCGGCATCGACCGCTGCGTCAGCGAGTTCATCCGCGTCACCGACACGCTGCTGCCGCACCGGTCCTTCGTCCGGGTGGTGCCTGAACTGCTGAACCACAGCCGCACGCGGGCCGGTGTGCCCGTGCGGCCGCAACTGCTGGGCTCCGACCCGGTCTGCCTGGCGGAGAACGCGGCCCGGCTGGCAGAGCTCGGGCCCGAGGGCATCGACCTGAACTTCGGCTGCCCGGCGCGCACCGTCAACCAGAGCCGGGGCGGTGCTGTCCTGCTGGACGAGCCCGAGCTGGTGGGGCGCATCGTCGCTGCGGTCAGGCGGGCGGTGCCTGCGCGGGTGCCGGTCTCCGCCAAGATGCGCCTCGGATACCAGGACGACCGGCGTGCCGAGGAGTGCGCCCTGGCCATTGCCGACGGGGGTGCCAGCGAGCTGGTGGTCCACGCGCGCACCAAGGTCGACGGCTACCGGCCGCCGGCCTACTGGGAGCGCATCGCCGACCTGCGCAGCCGGCTTGGCGGACGCGGCGCTCCCCGGCTGGTGGCCAACGGGGAGATCTGGACCGTCGAGGATGCGAGGCGCTGCCAGCAGGTCTCGGGTTGCAGCGACCTGATGATCGGACGCGGCATGGTCAGCCATCCCGGCCTGGCGCTCGCCATCAGGGGCGCAGGCGACGTGCCCTGGGAGCAGGTCCTGCACTGGCTGTCCGATTTCTGGGCGCAGGTGTCCCTGCGCGTCGAGCGTCGCCACCGGGCCGGAAGGCTCAAGCAATGGCTGGGCAGCCTGCGCCGGCACTATCCGCAGGCCGGGTTCGCCTTCGACACCCTGCGCTTGATCCATGATCCGCAGCTCATCGAGGCCTGGCTGCAGGCGCATGTGCCGTCGGATGTCCTGGTGTCCGTGGCCCCGCAGCCCGATCCGGTGGGCTGCTGAAGGCGGGACGACAGGCCCTGCCCCGGCCCGGGAAGACAAGCGCGGGTCAGCAGGTTTGGACGGCTCATGGTAAGTTCGGCCCCCGGACCTCAAGACCAACGACTATGACTGCATTGCTAGCAAGGCTGCAGGGGCTGGGTGCCGATCGCCTGCATGGCATGCGACGGGGCCTGGAAAAGGAGAGCCTTCGAGCCCTGCCCGACGGACGCCTGGCGCTCACCCCGCACCCCCAGGCCCTGGGCAGCGCGCTGACGCACCCTCACATCACCACCGACTACAGCGAGTCGCAGCTCGAGCTGATCACGGGTGTCCATGCCCGGGTCCCCGATTGCCTGGCCGAGCTGACCGAGATCCACCAGTACACCGCCCGCGTCCTGGCCGCGCAGGGCGACGAGATGATGTGGGCCTCGAGCATGCCCTGCGGCCTGCCGACCGACGAGACCATTCCCCTCGGGCGTTACGGGTCGAGCAATGTGGGGCGCGCCAAGAGCGTCTACCGCATGGGGCTCGGACACCGCTACGGCCGCCGCATGCAGACCATCTCCGGAGTGCACTACAACTGGTCGTTGCCTGGCGTTGACAACGCCGGCTACTTCGCCCTGATCCGCAATTTCCGCCGCCATGCCTTCCTGTTGCTGACCCTGTTCGGTGCCTCGCCCGCGGTCTGCTCGAGCTTTGTCGACGGGCGCCAGCACGAACTGCTGCCGCTGGGCGAGCGGGGCTCGCTTTACCTGCCCCACGGGACCACGCTGCGCATGGGCCGCCTGGGTTACCAGAGCGAGGCACAGGCCACGCTGAAGGTCAGCTACAACAGCCTGGAGGGCTACGCCGCCTCGCTGCACGACGCGCTGACGCGGCCCTGGCCGGCCTACGAAGCCCTGGGCATCCGCAACCCGGGAGGCGACTACAACCAGCTGGCCACCACGCTGCTGCAGATCGAGAACGAGTTCTACGGCACCATCCGTCCCAAGCGGGTCATCTTCCCCGGCGAGCGGCCGCTGCATGCCCTGCGCGAGCGCGGTGTCGAGTACATCGAGGTGCGCCTGCTCGACCTCGACCCTTTCGAGACCATCGGCGTGCGCGCCTCGACGCTGCATTTCCTGGACGTGTTCCTGCTGCACTGCCTGCTGAGCGACAGCCCGCCGGACACGCCCGAGGAGATCGCCGAGCTGGCCCACAACCAGCATCTGACGGCTGCCCGGGGCCGGGAGCCCGGACTGCGACTCATGCGGCGGGGGCAGCCGGTGGTGCTGACCCAATGGGGGCTGGAACTCCTGGACGAACTGCAGCCACTGGCCGCACACCTCGATGCGCTGGACGGCACCGGTGTGCACGCGGACGCCGTGCAGCAGGCGCGTGCCGCTTTGACGGACCCCTCACGCCTGCCATCGGCCCGTGTGCTGCAGACCATGGCCCGCGATCACGACAACGCGTTCATCGCTTTCGGGCGCGAGCGCTCACGGGCGGCGAGCCAGGGCCTGCTGGCCCTGCCGTGGAGCGAAGCCCAGGAAGCCCGCTTCGCCGACATGGCCCGACGCTCCTTCGACGACCAGCGGGCCATCGAGGCTGCCGACACCATGCCGTTCGAGAACTACCGCCAGGAATACGTCTCGCCCGTGCGCCTGGGCCGTCCGGTGGCTCGGGCCGCCTGAGGCCGGCCTGGCGGCAACTGCCTGTTCAACGGGCAGTCTGAAAAGGGGCCAGGCGGATCAAGGACTTGCGCGCGCCGTACAGCGCCTGTCCCGGGTTATTCACAGACTTGTCCAGCGATTCCCGGGACAACCCGGCCCGGATGCCGGGGCTGCGTTTTCAGACTTCGCCACCGAAGCGCCTGATCAGGTTGTCGATGTATTGTTCGACCAGCTTCTCGAACTCGCCCTGAACCACCGGCACGACGATCATCTTCATCAGCCCCGGCAGCGCCACCTGGACCTCGCCCTCGATGGCCAGGGTGATGGCGGTCGACTTCCCCTTGTCGACGATCTTCCAGCTCCCGCCAACCAGCGCATTGCCCACGCCCCGGACCGGCGTCCACGTCACGCTGCCCTTGGCCCGGTCGCTGACGTACTTGCTCGCGTAGACGGTCTGGATGTTGACCTGCGAGGTGCCCACCCGCTGCATCTCCCAGCGGTACACGCCGTCACCGAGATCGACCAGGCGGTCGACCTTGGGGAAATGGCTGACCGACACCGGCACGTCGGACAGCACGTCGAACACCTCGGAGGCCTTGGCCTTGACCTCGAATTCGTAGCCCAGGTCGATGTGGACGGTGATGCTCATGGTCTTCCTCCTGTGGTGGCGGGTTCCGGACGGCCGCAGAGCATTGTGGCACGAAGGACCCCGGCCAGCCGCGGCACGGGCGGGCCCGCACGGGGCACAATCGGGGACCCGCACCCAGAACAGGCCTATGAGCATCCAGTGGTTTCCCGGACACATGCACCTCACGCGCAAGGCGATTGCCGAGCGCGTGAAGACCATCGATGTGGTGATCGAGATGCTCGATGCGCGCCTGCCCGGCTCGAGTGCCAATCCGCTGCTGGGCGAACTCACCGCACGCCGGCCCAGCCTGAAGGTGCTCAACAAGCAGGACCTGGCCGACCCGCAGCGCACCCGGCTCTGGCTGGACCACTACAACGCCCAGCCGCACACGCGTGCGATCGCCCTCGATGCCAGCCACAGCGCGCCGGCGCGCGCGCTGGTCGATGCCTGCCGTCAGCTGGCGCCGCAGCGCGGCGGGATGGTCAAGCCGCTGAGGGTGCTCATCTGCGGCATCCCCAACGTGGGCAAGTCGACGCTGATCAACACGCTGCTGGGGCGGCGCGCGGCACGCACGGGCGACGAGGCCGGGATCACGCGCACCGAGCAGCGGGTGGTGCTGGCCGACGACTGTTACCTGTTCGACACACCGGGCATGCTGTGGCCCCGCATCATCGTCGAGCAAAGCGGACTGAACCTGGCCGCCAGCGGTGCCGTGGGCCGCAATGCCTACGACGACCAGGAAGTGGCGCTGGCCCTGCTGGACACGCTCAGGCGGGCCTACCCCGAGCGGCTGCATGAACGCTACCGTCTCGACCTGCGGGTGGACGAGGTGCCCGGGACCGCAGCGGAGGACCTGCTGGAGGCCATCGGCCGTCGCCGCGGCGCGCTGGCGGCCGGCGGCCGGGTCAACCTGCAAAAGGCAGCCGAACTGGTGATCGGTGACTTCCGGTCCGGCCTGACCGGCCCGATCACGCTGGAGACACCGCAGGAGTTTGCCGTCTGGCTGGCCGAAGGCCGGCGCGCCGATGCCGAGCGCGCCGAGCGCATGGCCGTTCGCTCCACCCAGCCGGCCCGCGCCCGCACCCGGTCCCGTTGAGTTGCCGTCCCACCCCGCTTTCAGACCACACGCATGAGCACCGTTACCCCTGTGGCCGATCCCGAGAACGACCCGCGCGTCAAGGCCGTGTTCGATGACATCCGCGCCACGCGCCGGACCGACTTCATCAACAACATGTGGCGCTACCTGGCCTTCGATCCGGACCTGCTCGAGCAGACCTGGCGCGATGTCAAGCGCATCATGGCCACGCCGTCCACCATCGATCCGCTGACCAAGGAGATGCTGTACATCGCGGTCTCGGTGGCCAACGGTTGCGGTTACTGCGTGCACTCGCACACGGCTGCCGCGCGCGCCAGGGGCATGAGCGGGGCGCAGCATGCCGAACTCATGTCCATCGTGGCGCTGGCGGCGCGCACCAACCACCTCGCCACCGCGTTGCAGGTGCCGGTGGATCCGGTTTTCGACCAGGGCTGAGGCCCCCGCACGTCACACGAAGGAGAACAACCATGTCGGTCCTGCATCGCGTCCTGATCATCGACGGCCACCCTGATCCGCAGACCCGCCACCTCAACCATGTGCTGGCCGACGCCTACGCCGAAGGTGCGGCCGCGGCCGGTCACGAGGTGCGGCGCCTGTCGATCGCAGCGCTGGATTTCCCGCTCTTGCGAAGCCAGAAGCAGTGGCAGGACCCCGAGGCGCTGCCGCCGGCCCTGCGGCCCGCCCAGGAGGACATCGCCTGGTGCGAACACCTGGTCCTGTTCTTTCCGCTGTGGCTCGGGGAGATGCCGGCGCTGGTCAAGGGTTTCCTCGAGCAGGTGCTGCGCCCGGGCTTTGCGGTCGAGGCCGACGGTGCCAGCGCGTTCGGGCGCAAGGCCCTGCAGGGCCGTTCGGCCCGGCTGGTGGTCACCATGGGCATGCCGGCCCTGATCTACCGCTGGTACTTCCGCGCCCACAGCCTGAAGTCGCTCGAACGCAATGTGCTGGGTTTCGTCGGCTTTGCCCCGATCGAGGAAACCCTGGTCGGGGGCGTCGACCAGATCGACGAGCGCGGTCTCGCGAGGTGGCAGGCCCGGATGCGGCACCTGGGACGCGCCGACGGCAGCTGAGTCCCTGCGTCGGGGCCTCAGGGCAGACCCAGCAGGGCGGCGAGTGCCTCGGTCGACAGCGAGCCGGCGTGACTGACGGTTTGGCCGGTGCCGGCGTGGCGCGCCACGATGAAGGGCACGGCATCGGCCCCGAGGCGCTGCAGCAGTTCGGTGTTGAGTGCGATGGCCGCCTCGACATCGTCGGGAATGCGCGCCGATGCCGTCATGCCACCCCGTCCTTCCAGCAGCAGTTTCTCGTGCTCGTTCATGGCCGCCACCGGATCGCCGGCCGTCAGCAGGGCGCCACCCTGGGGGCGGCTGCTGGCATTGAGGATGGCCACCGGCAGCCAGACAAATCGGGTGCGCGACATCAGTGGCCGGGAAGCGTTCCACAGGTGGCCGCAATGGGGACACTGGGGGTCGAACAGCACATACACCACCTGGCGGCTCATCGGTGTGCCGGCAGAAAAGCCCCGGCCCATCTCGGCCAGCGCATCCACGGCATCGGCCAGGGCAATGTCGCCCGGGCCTGCGGCGGGCTGGGGCTCGGGCGAGCAGGCGGCGAGGCCGAGCAGGGCGATCAGGCCCAGGGCGTGGCGGCGGTCAGGCAGAGGTCTCATGGTCGTCGGTCCGGGACAGGTCAGCCCTGATCATCGCAGACCGGCGTCCTCCTGGGCGCGCATCTTGGCCGCGATGTATTCGCCGTGGGTGACATGCAGCAGGCCGGCCACCTTGCTGATGACCTGGTTCTCGTGCACGTCCAGGTGACCGTCCGCGTAGGCGACCTGCCACATGGCCTCGATCACGCGGATCTTCTGCGGTTGCGAGAAGCGCTCGTTGAGCCGGGCGGTGAACCGCTGGTAGTCGTAGGCGATGCGCGAGCTGTCATGGGCCAGATCGAGCAGGCGCTGCAGCTCGTCCTCGGCCAGGCCGAACTTGCCGCGCAGCGCCATCAGCACCGCATCGCGCTCGCTGTCGGACAGGGTCGGCTCGGCCCGCATGACCTCCACCAGCAGCACGGCGGTGGCCAGCTGAAGCTGGTGCTCGTCGGTGGCGGGGTCCGGTCTGGGGGCCTCGGGCGCCAGGCTGGCACCGAGCTGGTCGAACAGGTCCTTGAGGGTTCTGAGCATGTCGGGTCGGGAAAGTCGATACCCCTGATGGAGTCGCGCCGCCGGATCAGGTTCCGTCGGTGCCCGGGAGGGGCTCCCAGACCAGCAGCAGGTTGTTGGCCGGCATGGGCTGGCGCGTGGCCAGGCGCAGGCCGGCCGCGTGCGCCACCCGCGTGACGTCCTCCAGGCGGCGCAAACCCCAGCGCGGATCGCGCGCCCGCAGGCTCTCGTCGAACAGGCGGTTGCCCTCGGAAGTGGGGACGCCGTCTTCGAGGTAGGGGCCGTAGGTGACCAGGCGGCCGGATGGCCGCAGGTGGCGCACTGCGCCGCGCATGAGCGCCTCGCAGCAGGTCCAGGGGGCGATGTGCAGCAGGTTGGCGCAGTAGATGAGGTCGAAGCCGTGCTGCGAGGCGGGGCCGTCCGGGAACCAGCGGGGCTCCAGCACGTCCAGCCGTTGCGCCGGCCGCACGTTGGTCAGGCCCAAGCGGCGGGCGCGCTCGTCGATGAGCGGGCACAGACCGGCCTGCGGTTCGGTGGGCTGCCAGGTCCAGCCGGGCAGCGCAGCAGCGAAGGCCACAGCATGCTGCCCGCTGCCCGAGGCGATCTCCAGCGCCTGCCCTGAGGCCGGCAACAGGGCCAGCAACTGCTCCAGGATCGGCTGGCGGTTGCGTTCTGCTGCGGGGCTGAAGGGCAGGTCTTCCATGGGCTGCGCCATGCGCCTCAGCGCGCACGCCAGCCCTGCAGCAGGGCGCCCAGCGCGATGCCGCCCAGGGCCCACAGCAGGTCTGTGTTGCCGGTGCCCAGGCCCGCGATGGCCGGGCCCGGACAGACACCGGACAGGCCCCAGCCGGCACCGAAGAGGGCAGCGCCGAGCAGGGTGTCGCGGTTCCACAGGCTCACATGGGTGTGGAACCGCTCGCCCAGCAGCGGCCGGCCCAGCAGCCGGGGTGCCAGCAGATAGGCCAGCAAGGTCACCACCACCGCGCCGCCCATGACCAGCATGAGGCCGAAGTCCTGCAGGCGCAGGAAGCTCAGCACCACCTCGGGCCGGACCATGGTCGACAGCGAAAGGCCGAAGCCGAACAGGGCGCCACAGGCCAGCACCGCCAGCCAGGCCTGGGGGCGCAGGCCGGCTGCGCTCATGACCGCCACCCCGCCACCAGGTTGGCCGTCACGATGGCCGTGGTCATGAAGGTCAGCACCGCCGCCAGCGAGGGCCACTGCAATGATCCCAGGCCGCAGATGCCATGTCCCGAGGTGCATCCGTTGGCCAGCCTGGCGCCATAGCCCACCAGCACGCCGCCGGCCAGCAGCATCCAGGGCGGCAGTTCTGTCGACAGCGCCTGTCCGTCGCCAAGCAGCCACCACCAGGTGAACGCGCCCAGCACCAGGCCGGCCGCGTAGACCAGGCGCCAGTGGCGCGAGGATGTGAAGCGTTCCTGCTGGAAGAACGGGCGCCTCAGCGCGAAGGACCAGGTGCTGGAGAAGACGGTGCTCATGCCCCCGACCAGACCGGTCAGCACGAACAGCAGGGCCACGCCGGCACCGATGATCAGGCCGCCGAGCAGGTAGTGGCTCCACCCCAGGGGAAACAGGTTGGCGATGTCGTTCATGGGGCGGCATTATCCGGCCCGTCGCCGGCCGGTGCCCACGGCAGCCCGAACAGCGCATGCCAGTCAGGGACATCGCAGGGGCATGGCGGCGCCTGGCAGGCGGGTGCCTCCTGTCCGGGGGCCACCAGTCCGCTGTGCACCTGCAGCCGCTCCCCGCTGTAGGGGTGGTCGAAGGCGACCGACTGTGCATGCAGCCACAGCCGCTGGTGTCCGAGCCGCGCCGCCCACCAGCGGTTGAGCGGGCCCTTGCCGTGTGTGGCGTCACCGATGATGGGGTGGCTCAGGTGCTTGAGGTGGCGCCGTATCTGGTGCCGTCTCCCGGTCAGGGGGCGTGCCTCGACCAGGGACGCACGCACGGTGCCGAAGCGCGGATCGGCCTGGCCGGGCAGCTCCAGCCGGGCGAGCGGCCTGACGACCGTGCTGGCCTGCTGTGCCGGTGCGTCCGGGCCAGCCTCGTCTGGCCTCAGTGGGTGGTCGATGCGGACGCCGGCCCGCAGCCAGCCGCGCACCAGCGCAAGGTAGACCTTGTCCATGGCGCCACCGGCCAGCGCCTGCCCCAGACGCCCGGCGGCCTCTGCGTGCAGCGCCATCAGCAGCACGCCACTGGTGCCGCGATCGAGCCGGTGGACCGGCCAGACCGGCTGGCCGATCTGGTCTCGCAACGTCTGCAGGACGAAGCGGCAGGCGTGCGCGTCCAGGCCGGTGCGGTGCACCAGCCAGCCGGCCGGCTTGAAGACCGCGACCAGGTGTTCGTCGCGCCAGAGGATGGTCAGCGGATCGCTCATCGCAGGGTGATGGTAGCGCCAGGGATAATGGACCGTGCGCGACGCCGCAGCGGATGCCGGCGGCCAGTCCTGTCCTGCCCTGTCCATGTGCACCAACTACACGCCAGCCACACCTTCGGACCTGTCGGGCCTGGACCGGATCGACGGCTGGCAGCCCTTGACGGCGCACTGGCCGGCCGAGACCTTTCCCGGTTACGCAGCGCCCCTGCTGCTGGCCGGCGAGGGCGGGGGCCTGCGGCTGGACACCGGCCGCTACGGCCTGGTGCCGCGCTGGTGCAGGGACCGGCGGCAGGCCGAGACGGTTTCGCGCAGGACGTACAACGCGCGCAGCGAGACCGTGGCAGAGAAACCCAGCTACCGCCAGCCCTGGCGCGAAAAGCGCTGGGTGGTGGCGCCCATGCGCGATTTCTTCGAGCCGTGCTGGGAGACAGGGCGTGCGGTGCGCTGGCGCATCCGCCTGGCCGATGAACCGCTGTTCGGCGCCGCCGGGCTGCACGAGACATGGATCGACCCGCACACCGGTGAGCGGGTGACCAGCTTCACCCTGCTGACGGTCAATGCAGACGGACACGGGCTCATGCGCCGCATGCACCGGCCCGAGGACGAAAAGCGCATGCTCGTGCTGCTGCCCGCGCACGACTGGTCGCGCTGGTTGCAGGCCGACACGGCAGAGGCCCTCGGGCTGCTTCAGGAGGCGGGCTCCCGGTGCCTGGAGGGTGAGCCCGCGCCGGCCAGGCCCGAGCGGCAGCAGGCCCTGGGCTTCTGACAACGGGGCGGTGAGCGGGTGTCAGCGGCCTGTGCTGTCGGGGTCGACCAGGCGCCGCAGCCACTGCTTGAGTTCCCCGCCCCGGTCCGCCCCGATCTCCGCCAGAACCCGGGCTTCGTGGGCCCGGGCCCGCTCCAGCAGGGGCGAGACGAGCCGCTCGCCCTGCGGGGTGAGGGATACCGACGTCCTGCGCCGGTCGTGCTCTGCGGTGCGGCGCTCGACCAGGCCCTGGCGCTCCATGCGGCCAAGCAGCTTGGTGAGGGTGGGCTGCTGGGCCAGCACGATGTCGCTGAGTTCGCCCACGCTGCGCTGCCGGCCGCCGCTCAGGCTGGCCAGCACCCTCCATTCGAGCACGCTCAGGCCGCAGGCCGCGATTTCGGCATGGAACTCGGCCGAGACCCGGTGGCTGGCGCGGGCCAGCAGGTAGGCCAGGTAGTCCTCGACGAAATCGCCCGGTCCACCGGCGGCCGACCGCTCGCCACCCCTGGTCAAGTGCCCGGTCCCCTGTCCGGCAGCGGGCCGACCGTGCCGAAGCGTCCGCCCTGGAAGACCAGCGGGGCACCGTCGCCACGCCAGCCGCAACGCTGCACCTCGCCCACGAAGATGACGTGGTCGCCTTCTTCGTAGCGGCTGCGGTTGTGGCACTCGAACCAGGCCAGCGCACCCTCGATGATGGGCAGGCCGGCCTCGCCCAGGCGGTGCGGCGTGGCGGCAAAGCGGTCGCCTTCGCCGTAGGCGAAGCGCTCGCAGATGTCGAGCTGGTCATGCGCCAGCACGTTGATCACGTAGTGCGAACCGCCATGGAACAGCGGCAGGCAGTTGGCCTGCAGGTCCAGGCTCCACAGCACCAGCGGAGGCGCCAGCGACACCGAGTTGAAGGAGCTGGCGGTGATGCCCACGAAAGGCGCCTTGCCTGAGCCGTCCGCGTCGGGCGCGTGGGTGGTGACCACGGTGACGCCGGTGGCGAAGCAGCCCAGCGAACGCCGGAAGTGGGCCGAGTCGAAATCGGGCGCCTCGGCGCGCACGTGGGCGGGCGGGGTGGGGCGGTCAGGTCGCATCCGTGCATTGTAGGGTTGTCCCGGTTTGATTTCATGAAAATTCATATAAACTGGTGTTGGCATTAACCCTGAGACCGCACCTGTGCGGTCTGACAAGGAGACCGTCGTGCTGGTGGAGCGGATCGAACACAAATGGCTGGCGGCCTTCGTGCGGGCCTTCACGCTGTGCCGGGTGGAGCCGGGGCAGGTGGTGGCCCTGCTGAGCGAGACCCAGTCGCGACGGGTCAACGTCGAGCTGGCGCGGCTGGCGCTGGAAAGCCTGGGCGCCCGTGTGTTCGACCTGACGGTGACCACGCCTGCGCTCAGTGCCCCGGCCCCGGTGCGGTCGACCGGCGCCAGCGACAGCCTGCAGCAGCTGGGCCCGGTGCTGGCGGCGCTGGCGCGCAGCGACCTGGTGGTCGACTGCACCGTCGAGGGCCTGCTGCACGCGCCCGAGCTGCCGGCCATCCTGGCCGGCGCCGACGGCAAGCGGCCGCGGCTGTACATGATCAGCAACGAGCACCCCGAGATTCTGGAGCGCACGCTGCCCACCCCCGGGCTCGAACCGCTGGTGCGCAGCGCCATGAAGCGGCTGCGCGCCAGCACGACCATGCGGGTGCGGTCGGACGCCGGCACCGACCTGGCGGTGTCGCTGCAGGGCGCCACCGTGGGCGGCGTCTGGGGCTTCTGCGCCAAGCCGGGCATGGTCTCGCACTGGCCGGGCGGCCTGGCGCTGGCCTTCCCGGCCGCCGGCACCGTCAACGGCACCCTGGTGCTGGCCCCGGGCGATGTGAACCTGACCTTCAAGCGCTACCTGCGTGACACCGTGCGCCTGACGATCGAGGCCGACACCATCACCCGCATCGACGGCGAGGGTGTCGACGCCGACCTGATGCGCGGCTACTGGGAAACCTGGGCCGAAAGCGAAGGACACCGCGCCGCCTATGCCGTCTCGCATGTGGGTTTCGGCCTGAACGCGGCGGCGCGCTGGGACGCCATGACCTTCTACGACAAGCGCGACTGCAACGGCACCGAACTGCGCGCCTTCGCCGGCAACTTCCTGTACTCGACCGGCGCCAACGAAGTGGCCGGGCGCCACACGCTGGGGCATTTCGACCTGCCCATGCGCGGGTGCAGTGTGCTGCTGGACGACGTCGCGGTGATCGAGTCCGGACGCATCGTGGACGGCGCCTTCGACACCGCGGCCTGAGCATGGCGACGCCACTGCCGCCGGTGCCGGCCTTCATCGAATCGGGCGTCGCGGGCAGTCGACCGTCGCTGGTTTTCCTGCACGGCATCGGCGGCCGGTCGTGGGGCTGGCAGGACCAGCTGGACCACTTTGCAGCGCAGGGCTGGCACGCCCTGGCCTGGGACATGCCCGGCTACGGCGACAGCCCCCCCATCGACAGCCTGGACTTCGACCATCTGGCCGACGCGCTCGAGGCCCTGCTGGCCCGCACCCGGGTGGTGCGCGCGGTGCTGGTCGGTCACAGCCTGGGTGGCATGGTCGCCCTGCAGGCCTGGGCGCGGCATCCGCAGCGCATCGCCGGCCTGGTGCTGGCCGGCAGCAGCCCCGCCTTCGGACATGGCAGCGGCGACTTCCAGACCCGCTTCCTGGCCGATCGGCTGGCGCCCCTGGAGGCCGGTCAGACGCTGGCCGACATCGCCACGCGGCTGATCCCGGCCATGGCCGGTCCCGGCGCTTCGCCCGAGGCGCTGGCACGGGCCCGGGCCTGCATGGCGTCCATCACGCCGGCGGGTTACCGCGCGGCCCTGCAGGCCCTGGTGCGCTTCGAGCAGCGGGCCGCCCTGCCCACCATCAGCGTGCCCACGCTGTGCCTGGCCGGCGAGCACGACCGAACCGCCGCACCGGCCATCGTGCGCCGCATGGCCGGGAAGATACCCGGTGCCGCCTATGCCGAGATGCCCGGTGCCGGCCACCTCATGAACTTCGAGCAGCCCGAGGCCTTTGCGGCCGTGCTGTCCGCCTTTCTTGACACCCACTTTCCTCCGGAGACCCAGCCATGATTCCCACCGCCGAGCGCCACATGCCCATCTGCGGCGACGACTTTGCGCTCACCGGGCGCCAGCGCGACCTGCTCAGGCGCGCCGAGCAGCTGGGGCGCGAGCGCTTCGCCCCGCGCGCGGCCGAACTCGACCGCGAGGCGAAGTTTCCGTTCGCCAACTACGACGACATGCGCGAGGCCGGCCTCCTGGCCCTGTGTGTGCCCGAAGCCCACGGCGGGCACGGTGCCGACTACGCCACCTACGCCCTGGTCTCCGCCGAGATCGGCCGCTGGTGCGGCGCCACCGCACTGACCTTCAACATGCATGTGTGCACCATGCTCTGGAGCGGGCTGCTGTCCGAGGACCTGGACATGTCGCCCGAGGACCGGACGCTGCACCGCCAGCGCCAGGCGGTGCATTTCGCGCGCGTGGTCAGGGACGGCGCCATCTACGCCCAGCCTTTCTCCGAGGGCGGTGCGGCCGCCGCCGGCGCCCAGCCCTTCGGCACCACGGCCGAGAAGGTCGAGGGGGGCTGGAAGATCAACGGCAAGAAGATCTTCGCCTCGCTGTCCGATGCGGCCGACTACTTCGGCGTGCTGTGCACCGAGAAGAAGGGCTCGGCCGACCTCTCGCGCCGCGACACCCTGTACCTGGCCGTGCCCCGCACCGCGCCGGGTGTCGTCGTCGAGGGCGACTGGGATCCGCTGGGCATGCGCGCCACCGTCTCGCGCAACCTGGTCTTCAAGGATGTGTTCGTGCCCGACGAGGCGGCCCTGATGCCGCAGGGCGTGTACTTCCAGGCCGCCAGCCGCTGGCCGCACATGTTCATGACGCTCTCGCCCACCTACATGGGCATCGCCCAGGCCGCCTACGACTTCACCGTGGCCTACCTGCGCGGCGAGATTCCGGGCACCGGCCCGATCAGGCGGCGCCAGTTCGCCACCAAGCAGGTCGCGGTGGCCGAGATGTTCATCAAGCTCGAACAGACGCGCAACCTGTTCCTGCGTGCCATCACCGACGCCCGGGTCGACCCGCCCAAGTCGGCTCGCTTGCGGGCCTATGCCGCGCAGTACACCATCATGGAGAACGCCCAGGACCTGGCGCGGCTGGCCATCCGCACCTGCGGTGGCCAGTCGATGCTCAAGAGCCTGCCGCTGGAGCGCCTGTACCGCGATGCGCGCTGCGGGTCGCTCATGCTGCCCTGGACCGCCGAGCTGTGCATGGACCGCATCGGCCGCGAGGCGCTGTACGAGGCCGGCGAGAGCGACGCGTGAGCGGTCTGGCCATGAGCGGGCCCGGTGGCGAGACCTCGCCCCTGGCGCGGGCGCTGCGGGCCCGGCCGGCTTTTGCCGGCAGCCGGGCGGCGCTGGCCCTGCGTGCCGGTCCGGTGCACGAGGAGCTGGACCCCGAAGCCTTCTGGCGGCAGGTGCTGCTGCTGTCCCGCGCACTGGCCGACCAGGGCCTGCAGCCGGGCGACCGTCTGGCCTGGCTGGGCCTGAACCACCCGCTGCAGCTGGCCGCCCTGTTCGCGTGTGCGCGTCTGGGGGCGATCTTCATGCCCCTGAACTTCCGCCTCGCGGTGGCCGAGCTGCAGCAGGTGCTCGACGATGCCACCCCGGCCTGCCTGGTGCACGACGAAGCCCATGCCGCGGCGGCGGCGAGCCTGCGGGTGCCGCGGCGGCTCGACCCGCAGGCACTGGCGTGCGCGCTGTCGGCCGCTGCCGGGGACACCGCCATTGCCGGGGACCGCGAGATCACCGGCGACACGCCTGTGCTGCTCGTCTACACCTCGGGCACCACCGGCCGGCCGCGCGGCGCCCTGCACACACAGGCCGCCCTGCTGGCCAACGCCCGCGCCAGCGAATGGGCGCACGGTTTCACCGCCGACGACGTGGTCCTCTCCACGCTGCCGCTGTTCCATGTCGGTGGACTGTGCATCCAGACCCTGCCGGCCCTGCTGGCCGGGTTGCCGGTCATCCTGCACCCGCGCTTCGAGCCGCAGGCCTGGCTGGACGAGGTCGCCACCGGTGCGCCCACGCTCTCGCTTCTGGTGCCCGCCACCATCCGGGCACTCATCGAGCGGCCCGACTGGGCGGGGGTGCCGCTGGGCCGGCTGCGCGGCATCATGACCGGTTCCAGCACCGTGCCGCTGCACTATCTGCAGGCCTTTCACGCCCGTGGCATCCCGGTCGGGCAGGTTTACGGCAGCACCGAGACCGGCCCGGTTTCGGTCGTGCTGCGGCTGTCCGAGGCCATCGCCCGCGAGGGCGAGACCGGCTGGCCCCACCCGGGCGCCCGGCTGCGCCTGCTCGACGCGCAGGGCCGCGAGGCCGGGCCGGGCCAGACCGGTGAGGTCTGCCTGCAGGCCGACAACCTGATGCGCGGTTACTGGAACCCCCAGGGACGTGCCGGCGACGGCCTGCAGCACGGCTGGTTCCACAGCGGCGACCTGGGCTGCCTGGCGCCCGACGGCTGCCTGCGCATCGTGGGCCGGGCCAAGGACATGATCATCTCCGGCGGCGAGAACATCTACCCGGCCGAGATCGAGAACCAGCTGCTGGCCCTTCCCGGGGTCCTCGAATGCGCCGTGGTCGGCGTGCCGGACGTACGCTGGGGCGAGGTGCCTGTGGCCGCCATCGTCGCCGCGCACGGCAGCGGGCTCGATGCCGCCGCGGTCCAGGCGCACCTGCAGGACCGCATCGCACGCTTCAAGCTCCCGCGCCGCGTCGTGTTCGTCGAGGGACTGCCCAAGAGCGCGCTGGGCAAGGTGCAGAAGGCGCAGCTGCAGGGACACCTCACGTCCGGGCCCGGCAGCGCCGGCTGAGGCTGCGGAGGCCCCCCGCCACGCCTCAATCGAACGGGAACGGACCGGGGTAACGGCCCGTGGGCAGCAGATGCGTGACCAGATCGGCTCCGGTGCTCCAGACGTGCAGGGCCAGCCCGGGTGGCTCCAGCGTGTAGCTGCCCGGTGCGTCGCCGATCGCCAGGGTGATCTGGTGGGCGGTGGACGGCACCGTCAGGGCGACCGTGTGGGCCAGCCGGCGCTGGACGCTGCGGTGGATGTGCCCGCAGACGATGCGCTCGACCTGGGCATGGCGGGCCACGATGGCGGCGAAGGCCCCGGCCCCCTCGAGCAGCGCCATCTCGTCCATGTGACCGATGTGGGTGGCAAACGGCGGGTGGTGCATGGCCAGCAGGGTCGGCGTGTCCGGTGCCTGCGCCAGCGTGCGGTCCAGCCAGGCCAGGCGCTCACCGCACAGGGCCCCATGGCCCGCACCCGGCACCACCGTGTCCAGGGTGACCAGGCGCAGGCCGGGCAGGTCGGCGGTGTACTGGATGAAACCCGCGTTGCCGTCGCCCGTGAGCCAGGGGTGTTCCGGGAACGCCGCCCGCAGGGCACCGCGATCGTCGTGGTTGCCCGGCATCAGCCAGACGGGCAGGTCCAGCGGAGACAGCAGCGCCTTCAGGTGTGCATAGCTCTGCGGGGTTCCGGCTTCGACCAGGTCCCCGGTGATGAGGACGCCCAGCGGGGCAGGGTTCAGCGCCAGGATGCACCCCACCGCAGCCCGCAGGCCCGACGCCGTGTCCACCCGGCCATCAAGAAGGCGGCCACCGGGCAGGATGTGGGTGTCCGAGAGATGAACGAGCTGATGGAAACCGACTGCGGACATGGCATGACCTGCGCGCCTGATCGACCGCCCGTTTGCGTGGACCGTGCCGGTTCACCAGGCGTGCGTCCCGGCCGGTGACAAAGTCCGCCCGCCGGCCATACCCGGCGGGCTCCGGGTCCATTGTCCGCGATCAGGGGCCTGCCGGTCGAGCATTTCCTTCCATGGGGCGGCGCACGTCCGCGTTCCGTCCACGCCCGGGGGCGTCGGCCCGGCTCAACCCCCGCCGGTCGTTTCCCGCAGGCGCACGCCGAAACTGGCCCGGCCTTGCGACCAGAGCAGCAGGCGGTCAATGTTGGGGTGCGTGCCCGGATGGTTCAGGGCATCGGCCGTGTGCTCGGCGTACCAGTCCAGTCCCAGCGCGGCCGCTTCGGGCGTGATGCGGCCGCCGTGTTGCGCGGCCAGCGCGTGGTAGACCGCCAGCGAGCCGGTCTGGCCGGGCCGGTTCTCGATGGTGGCGACGACCTGGCCCGATGCGTCGGTCAGTTCCAGGGCGGCCAGGTGGGCCACGGAGGGCAGCTGTCGCAGGCGTTCGGCGAAGTTCATCGGGTGGCTTGCAGGGCGGTGCGGGAAAGGGTCCGTGCAGGCGGTCATTGTCACAGACCGCGTGGCTCAGTCTGCTTCGGTCGCCTCGACCTCGATGACGCCCTCGAACAGATCGATCGCGGTGGCCGCCACGCGCGCCGTGTCGTAGTAGGCGTAGGCACCGACGCCCACGGCGCCCACCACCGGCAGCCAGCGTGCCGCGCCCCGTCCCAGGGTGCGCCGCGCCAGGCTGGCGCCGATGCGGCGCGAGATCATGCCCACCAGCCGCGGGGAGGCGCGGCGCACCAGGGTGCGCTGGCCCACCCGCACGACGAGGTCGCGCACGCCCTGTCCCGCCGAATGCTGGAACAGGCAGTACACCACCTGCTCGGGGGTGAGCTGCTTCTGCTTGCCATAGAGCGCGGCGATGTCCGCGACCAGCTGGCGCTGCATCTGCCAGACACCGACCATCTCGGGCAGGATGGTCAGCCAGCCCAGCGCGCCCGGTGGCAGAGCAAGCGCGCCGGCGGCCAGGGCCGCCTTGGCGGCGGTCGAGTTGGCCTGGTGGCGCGCGTCTTCCTGCGGCTTCCTGCTCTTGCGCAGGCTGGACGTCGGGACCTTGCCGAACAGCGGCAGGATGGCGCGGGCGAACACCGACACGTCCGCCTCGTCTCTGGCCGGTCCGGTGGAAGTCTTGGCTTGGGTGGTCATGGGAACTCCCGGTACGGGTTTCACGGTGCAGAGGCGCCGGCCGATGCGCGGGCCAGAAGCTCCAGCACCGCCGACTGTACCGCCTCATCATGCCCGACCAGCAGGTGTCCGCCCTCGTCAAAGCCGATGAACCGGGCACCGGGAATCCGGCTTGCCGTGTACTCGGCGCCGGCGTAGGTGCCGAAGCCGTCGTCGCGAGCGCTGACCAGCAAGGTCGGGGCGGTGATGCGGTCCAGTGGATAAGGGCCCAGGCCCTTGCCCAGGCGCGTGTCGTCGATCAGGCCGGCGGCGCGGGCCGACACGGGCAGGATACGCCGGATCAGCTCATCCACACGGGCCTTCTCGCTGGCTGTGGCCGACTGCAGGTGCTCGGGCGGTGTGGCCAGCACGTGCCGGATCAGCGCATCGCGCGCCAGCTTCTGAGCAGTCCAGAACAGAAAGTCGGACCCCAGCAGACGCAGCAGCCAGTTGTCCTTTTCGTCGGAGACCGGTGGCGCCGAGCCCGGCACCGAGGGCGGGCGGTAGGTGATCGGCACCACCAGCACCAGGGCGCTGACCCGCTGCGGGTGGCGGATGGCGGCCTGCAGCGCCGATGGTCCCCCGGCCGAAACACCCATGATGGCCGCGCGTTCGATGCCCAGGGCATCCATCAGGCAGACATGGGCATCGGCCTGCGCTTCGGGCGAGGCGTCGGCCGGGCGGGGTGTGCGCAGGTAGCCAAAACGTGACATGGCGACCACACGCACGCCCTGGCGGGTCAGAGGGCGGGCCCAGGCCATGCCCTGGTCGTGGCCGCCGCCACTGCCGTGGATGACGAGCAACGGCTGGCCTTCACCGGCCACCTGGACCTCGACCGGTCCGCAGGCGGTTTGCAGCACCTCGCTGCCCTCGCCCGCGCGCGAGGCGGCTTGTGCCAGGTCGTGCTCGAAGCGCGAGCGCACCCAGGCAAGGGCCAGCACGGCCACCAGCAGGGTCAGAAGCAGCACACGCATCGGCATCTCGGAGACAGGCTGGCCCCTGCGGAGCCAGCACCATAATCTACCCGCATATGAACACACCCTCTGCATCGGGTCCAGCGGCCTTCTATCCCATCGGTATCCCGGGCCAGCCCTGGGGGCCCGCCGACGTCGCAGTGTGGCGGTCCAGACAGCGGCGGCAGCGCAGTTACGCGGACGACGTGCTCCATGCGGTCGACCGCCTCCGCGGGCGCCTGGAGGTGCTGACCTACGGCGAAGTGGCGCAGGGCCAGGAGCGCTATCCGCTGCAGGCCGTGCGGGTGGGTGACTGGCGGTCGGACCGGCCTGTGGTGCTGGTGACCGGTGGCGTACACGGCTATGAAACGAGCGGGGTTTCTGGCGCCCTGCGCTTTCTCGAGCAGCATGCGCAGGCCCATGCCGACCGCGTGCGGCTGCTGGTGGTGCCCTGTGTCAGTCCCTGGGCCTACGAGCGCATACAGCGCTGGAACTTCGAGGCGGTGGACCCCAACCGGTCGTTCAGGGAAGCCAGCCCGTCGCCCGAGTCGGCCGCGCTCATGGGGCTGGTGGCCCCCCTGCGCGGGCAGGTCCTGGCCCATGTCGACCTGCACGAGACCACCGACACCGACGAGACCGAGTTCCGGCCGGCCAAGGCGGCGCGGGACGGCGAAGCCTTCGAGCCGGGCACGATTCCGGACGGCTTCTACCTGGTCGACGACGCGGCCAACCCGCAGCCTGCCTTCCAGCGGGCCATCATCTCGGCCGTGGAGCAGGTCACCCACATAGCGCCGGCCGACGGGCGTGGCCAGATCATCGGCTCGCCTGTGGTGGACCGGGGCGTCATCCGCTACCCGCTGCGCGAGTGGGGGCTGTGTGCCGGCATCACCGGGGCACGCTACACCACCACCACCGAGGTCTATCCGGACAGCCCCCGGGTCACGCCGCAGCAATGCAGCCTGGCGCAGGTGGTGGCGGTGGAGGCAGCCCTGGCATTCGTTCTCGGGCAGGACTGAGCCGGCGCCTGTCTCTCGTTTTCCCCAGCCTGTCCGGACAACCATGCCGCACGTCCTCGTCACCGGATTCGACCCCTTCGGCGGCTCGCCGCTCAACCCGAGCTGGCTGGCGGTGCGCGCCCTGCACCGGCAGCAGGTGCTGCAGCGGCATGTGGTGGCGGTCCGGCTGCCCACCGAGTTCGGCCTGGCGCGCAGGGTGCTCGACACCTGGCTCGACCAGTTGCGACCCGAGCTGGTGGTCTGCGTCGGGCAGGCCGGCGGAAGGGGCGCGATCTGCCTGGAGCGCGTGGCCATCAATGTCGACGATGCGCCCATTCCGGACAACGCGGGTGCACAGCCCGTGGACCGGCCCGTGGTGGCGGACGGCCCGGCGGCCTACTTCAGCACGTTGCCGATCAAGGCCATGCGGGCGGCGCTGCTGGCACAGGGGCTGCCGGCCGAGGTGTCCCAGACCGCGGGCACCTTCGTCTGCAACCACGTTTTCTACGGCCTCATGCACCGCCTGGCCACCCAGCCGGGACTGCGGCACACCCGGGGCGGATTCGTGCACGTTCCCTGGCTGCCGGAGCAGGGTCAGCCCCACCTGCCGCTGCAGGACATCGTCCGCGGTCTGGGCGTGCTGCTGCACAGCGCCCTTGGCACCCACCAGGACATCCGGGAGGCCGCCGGCAGCAGCCACTGAGCTCCTGGCCGGGGCTTCAGTTCTTCGGTCGGTTCAAGGCAAAACCCAGCCAGCCATCGGAGGCCCGCGCCGCGGCGGGCACGAAGCCGGCGCGAGCCAGCACCCGCGTGGAGGCGGTGTTCTGCGGGTGGACGTAGGCCACCACGCGGGCGAGTCCGGCGCGGGACCTCAGCGCGGCAGAGGCCGCCTGCCTGACGGCCTCCGATGCCCAGCCCCGGCCCCGGTGTGACCGACCCAGCCAGTAGCTGATCTCGGCCTCGTCGGGCTGCAGTCCCGGACCGGTCCACAGCATGCGCACCTGCCCGACGGGCCCCTGGGAGGTCTGGATCGCCTGCACCTCGTGGTGCCGGCCGGCGCTGGAGATGGCGATCAGGTCGGCCGCCACCGACCGGGTGAACGGGGTCGGCATGTCCTCGGTCATGTACCGCCAGAGCTCGGGGTCGTCGAGCAGCGCGTGGAAGCGGTCCAGGTCGCTCTCCCGCCAGGGCCGCAACTGCAGCCGTGAGAGTCCGGCCCAGATGGGCAGATCCGGGTCGTCATCGGCATCCGGCACCTGCGAGACCACCCAGCCGTTCTGGGCCGGGTCGTAGGCCAGGGGCAAGCCCGCTGCGCGCAGGCGGGCCAGCTGTTCCCCTGACAGGGGGCCATCCCACCGGTGCCGTGGCACGGAGGCCGTGGATGAACTCGGGTCGTGCTCGTGGTGCGGGTGCCAGTACATCTTGCGGGTTCTCCTTGGGG